>JAPPLF010000100.1:129508-186194 GCA_028874215.1 Acidobacteriota bacterium | reverse complement strand
TCTCCAGCCTCCTACTATAATATACGAACAATTACATGTTATGGGGTACTAGTTGCCGGTCTTCGTACTCGTTGACATCGCGCTCCCAATGCCCACGATGCCCAGGACCTACGGGACCAAATGACACCTTGGAGCCGACCTGCAACGGCACAACCATCAGATCGTCAGGATGATTCTCGGTCACGATGGTCCCGTGGAGAACCATTCGTCTATCTCGCGAAGACATAGAGGCGTTGGAAAAAAACTTCAGACTCTGTTCGTCGATCCTGGCCACCAACTTTTCGGGGTCAACGACAGTCCGTTCTGGTCGTCGTAACGCAGCCACGAAATCCCAAGTCCACATTTCAACAGTCAGGATGCATGGAAGCAGACCTGCCAGCGCGAGGATGGCATTGAGCTTCCTCCGCCGAGTCAGATATTGGAGGCAGACCACGATTGCCGCCATTGTCAAAAGGATTAGAAAAAACCCAATCCACTTCGAACTCCTCAGGGTCATCGTGGTTAAAGGATCGATGTCCAATCGAATCCCAGGGAAAAATATTTCCGCTTTCACCAGCAGGAAAACAATCATGGAAACCGAAGAAAAGAGACCCAACGCCACCATCTGGGAAAGGCTGCGTGTCAAAACGGCTAGCATCATGAGGATTGCAACAACGAAGAGCGTGTAGATCAGTGTCTCGGGGATTGAACGGAGGGTGTCGTGCGCGGTAACTCCATTGAAGAGGAGAAACATAACCTCGACCAGAAGTGCCGGAATTATCAATGTCACCGCCAAAACGATCGACTTGGCGGCCAGCAACTGCCGACCGGAAACAGGCCGACTCAGCCAGAATGAGGTGCTTCCCACGGGAGAGTCTTCCTGAACCAGATTGGAAACGATCAACGCCAACAATGCGACCTTCAGCACTCCAATGACAGCGATCCAACCCAGACCCAGGCCCCACCCGAGACGGACGAAGAGGCACACAGATATCAACAATCCCAACCAACCGGCCAGGTAGAGACGAAGGTGACGAAAGTCCTTGCGAAAGATGTGTAGTATCAGCTTCATCCCTCCTCCTCGTAGAGCCGCCAAGATCGAGCCAATGCGAGAAAGATTTCCTTCAGAGACATGGGGCTCACGTCGAGGTCCTTGACTCCCGGAAGGACCTCCCGAATGGTTTCCGCGCCGGTTCCGTTTTGGAAACGGCTATCCACGAAACGGAGCACCTGTCCGGCCCGCTCTGCCATCAGCCATGTTTCCGGAAGGGTCTCCGGTATCTCTTGGCCTCGTTCCAAAGTCGCCTCGCACCGGCGGAAGCGGTTTCGAAGCGACGCCGCAGGCTCGGACATCTGCATCTCGCCGTTGTGGATCACCCCCACCCAGTCGGCCAGACGCTCCACTTCGTCGATATCGTGGGACGCGATGAAGATGGTCCGCTCCTCCTGACCCGTGACCTCCAGCAGACCCCGGATCAGCTCATCCCGGACCAGCGCGTCCAGGCCGGTGAAAGGTTCGTCCAGGATCATCAGTTCCGGCCGGTAGGAAAGGGACGACAACAGCGCCGCCTTGACCTTCATCCCGCGGGAAAAAGTCTTGAGCTGACGCGCCAGGGGGAGGTTGAACTGCCGGATCAGCCGGCGGCATAAGTCGTCGTCCCAAGCCGGGTAGAAGGGCCGGCAATAATCGATCAGCTCCTGGACGGTCATCCATTCCGGCAACTCCTGGTTTTCGGAGACGTAGCCGATCCTCTCCAACTGGGGCGGTCCCAGACGAAGCGAATCGGTTCCCAGAATCGTGGCCCTGCCACCGGAGGGCCGGACCATGTTCATGACCATCTTGATGAGCGTGGTCTTGCCGGCGCCGTTGGGGCCCAGCAGGGCGAAGATGCTGCCGGCCGGAACCTCCAGAGAGAGGTCATTGACGGCAACGGTTTTCCGAAATCGGCGGGTCAGTCCTTGAGTCTCGATGACGGCGTTCATGTCACCCCTCCTTCTGCTTCCTCTGATTCCCGGCATTCGAGAGCCGTTCCCACTGGTCCTCGACCGCTCGGACGAGCTGGTCCCGAGTCAGGGACAACCTTCTGGCCTCCACCACCACCTGCTCGACCTCGTCCTCCAGCAGCGCCGAGCGTTCCCGCGGGGTCGCCTCCGGCAACCGGCCGACGATGGTGCCGATGCCCGGTTGGACCTCCAGGAGCCCTTGATCCACCAGCCGCCTCACCACCTTCTGAGCCGTGTTGGGATTGATCCGGAGCTCCTGGCTCAGGTTCCGTACGGAAGGAAACCGGTCGCCGGGAAGCAACTGTCCTGAGACCACCGCCTTCTGGACCGCATAGACCAGTTGCCGGTAAACGGAGACGCCGGTGCGCAACCGGACCGTGAACGGAAGCATAGCTGTACTATTTCACATAGTACAGCTAGTGTCAAACAATAATTTCCACCTCAAGACCCCCTCATTTTCTCGTTTACACTTGCATTCCTGGAGATCAGTTCCCTAATTGCAAGTGTTGTGTCCACGATTCCGCGAGTGTTGCGACCCAAAGTCGAGTCATATCTGCGTCAGTTCCCGGCCGTTGCCCTCCTTGGGCCCAGGCAGGTCGGGAAGACGACTCTGGCCCGGGATATCGCACGCACTGCCGACAGCGTGTACCTGGATCTGGAAGACCCCGCCGATCTGGCCAAGCTGGAGGATCAGGGCGCCTACCTCCGCTCCCTGCGCGGACGGCTCGTGGTGCTCGACGAAGTGCAACGCGCGCCGGGGCTCTTCCAGCTCCTGCGCGTTCTCATCGACGAACGCATCCGGGGTGGCGAGGCCGCCGGCCAATTCCTCATTCTCGGTTCCGCCTCCATCGATCTGTTGCGGCAATCGGGCGAGAGCTTGGCTGGACGTATTGCCTGCCTGGAACTGTCGCCGCTGGACATCCGGGAGACCCGAGAAGAGACCCGGACTTCACTCTGGATCAGGGGTGGATTCCCGCCCAGTTTTCTGGCGCCAAGCGACCATCAGAGAGCGCGGTGGCGGGATCAGTTCGTCCGGAGCTATCTGGAACGGGACATCCCTCAGTTGGGGCCTCGGATCCCGGCCGAAACCTTGCGGCGGCTCTGGACCATGCTGGCCCATGGCCAGGGGGATCTACTGAACGCGGCGAATTTGGCCCGCGCTCTCGCCGTCGACGGCAAGACCGTGACCAAGTACCTCGACCTGCTGTTTGACCTGCTGTCGGTTCGCCGGCTGCCGCCGTTTTTCGCCAACGTTCGGAAGCGTCTGGTGAAATCCCCCCGGCTCTACGTCCGCGACAGCGGCATCGTCCACACGTTGCTGCGCCTCGATGATGAGGAGAGCGTCCTCGGTCACCCCGTCGCCGGCAAGAGTTGGGAAGGATTCGTCCTGGAAACCCTGATCCGGGCCGCCGCCGAGCGCACCCAAGCCAGCTTCTATCGCACCGCCACCGGCGTCGAGGTCGACCTGATACTGGAGCTTCCGAGAGGCCGCCTCTGGGCCATCGAGATCAAGCGCGGACTCGCCCCCAAAGTGGAGCGGGGCTTGCGGGTCGCGCTGACCGATCTACAGCCGGAAAAGGCGTTTCTGGTGCACTCGGGCGAGGATCGTTATCCGAGAGGGCACAACCTCGAAGCCATCGGCTTGGAGGCTCTGGCCGACGAACTCTCCAGCCGGGACCATTAGGGCACCCTCCTGGATCAGTAAGGAGCGACCGTAGTAGATTCAGAACGAAATCTTCGGATTGCACCTTGCATACCGATGCAAATTCCGACACAAGGAGAGGAGAAGAGGTGAACATGAAGCGATTCCTATTGACCGCACTGGTCGTTTTCATCGTGCACGAGGTCCTGGGATTCATCATTCATCAAGTGCTCTTGACACCCTACTACCAGGAAACCTATTCCCTGTGGCGAATGCCCGAGGAGATCAACACAGGCTTGATCGTGCTTGTCGCTGCGATCTGGTCCCTGCTCTTCACCTATATCTTCACCAAAGGCTACGAAGGCAAGGGCCCCATGGAAGGGATTCGGTACGGACTGCTGGTCGGCCTCCTGATCACCGTCCCGATGGCGTTCGCCACCTACGCCGTGCAGCCCATATCGCTCTCGCTGGCCATGGCTTGGTTCGTCTATGGAACGGTTCAGATCGTCGTCTGCGGACTCGTTGCCGCCCTGGTCTACGAGCGGGCGTAATCCGGCGGCTTCAGCTTCGCGGCGCCTCGCGCACCAGGCCGAACAACCGGGCGGCATTGCCGCCCAGGATCGACGACTTCTCCGCTGCCGTGAGGAAGTCGCAGTGGACGCGGATAAAGTCGAGCGACTGGCGGTAGGTGCACCACTGCGACATCCCGTACGGGCTGTCGCTCCCCCACAGCAGCGACCCGGCGCCGACGAGGTCGCGCAGTACCCGTAAGAGCTTCTGGCCTTCGGCGTAAGGGTAATCGGGCCACTTGGCCGGCATCAGCATCTCGGCGTGCACCTGCGGCCGTTCGAGCACCTGCAGCAGCTCCTCCGGCACGCCGATCTGGTGGATGATCGCAGCCGGCACCAGGCCGTGGGTGATCACGCACGACACGTCGGGGTGGCGCCCGGTCCACTCGTCCAGCTCCGCGACGCGGCGCATGAACAGGCCCACCCGGTCCAACGCACGGTCGTCCAGGAACCAGAACACCGGAAGCGCCCGCTCCTCCACCACCTGCCAGAGGGCGTCGAACGTGGGATCGTTCAGCGAGCGGTCGACCTGCATCACCGACAGCGGCTCGACGCTGAAGTAGAGGCCGCGCATGCCCAGCTCATCGAACCCTTCCCGCAGGCGGGACAGCCGGCCGGCGTCGTCCGCTTCCGGCTCCCAGATCTGTGCCAGCGGGATGAACCGGCCCGGATACCGCGCGGCCGCCTCTGCGTAGTACTCGTTGAGATCGCCGTAGACATGGTCCGACTGCAGCACGCCGATGTCGACGCCCGCCATGTCCATCTCCGCCACCATCCGCTCCGGGCCGGCTTCGTTGTTGGTCAGGCTGGGCGGGTAGATCTGCATCCGATAGGAGACCCCGTCGACGGTGATCTCCGCCTGCCCGTGGCCGGTCAGGTGAAACCCCACGTCCGGCATGTCGGCGATGGAGTGCGAACCGAATTCCAGCAGGCGTTCGTCGACGTGTTCGCCCGTGTCGGTCCGCCAGAAGTCGATCCACTCGCGTGAATGGTACTGCCAGAACTTCAATCGCAGAGCGGGAGGGATCCCCTGCGGCTGCGATCCGAGCCGGGGGAAGATGTGGTAGTGCGCGTCGATGACCGGAACGTCGCTCGTCCCACCAGGCAGCACCCAGCCGCCGCCGGTCCAGCGCAGCTTGCTTTCGTCACTCCTGCGAGCGTCTTTCTCCGGAGGGCTCGCGTAATCAGTCATTGACCCGATTATACGCCGAATCGGCAGTGTGGTTGGCTCCCTGTTATTGACGCGCTGAACAGGCGGCAAACAGGCTGTCAATGGCCCCGAACCCAAGGGATCCGCGTCCCTGGGAATGGCCTCGGTTCAGCAGGCGACCTGCAAAGCAAAGAACGCCGCCACGACGATCAGGAGGCTCAGCGCGACTCCGTCGATGAGGTCCTCGAGGGATGCTTCCGGATTCATGTGTGACCTTTCATGGGAACTCGTTCCGATCTACTAGTCTCACGCGGGGGCCGAGGGTCCCGCTGCCTGCGACTGGTCTTCCACGGTCTTGCGGAAGCGTTGCCCCCAGCTCGAACGTGCAGCCGCACCTGGGTCTCCACCTCGGCTTTACATCTCGCACCGAGGACCAGTCCGGCGCGTGCGGCGCTACTCAGCCCGGCAGGCTGGCCAGAAGCAACAAGGCCAGCAGCAGCAACAAGGCGATCCTGAATTCCCGGTCATCATTTTTGGTGCGTGTTCTCATACAGCCTCCTTCCGGGGAAGAATTCCGGCGCATCCGGATTCGGCGTTTCGCCAGTCGGCGGGCACAAGCGGGGCAGGTGGGGCCTGCCCTGAAGAAATCTGGAGGTCAATGCCGTCGCAAGCCAAGTGCCATGGATTGAGCATCTCATTTCCTTCGACGGAGCTCGTATTTTCGCGCTCTAGTCAATACAACGCCCGAAAACGGAATCGGTCACAAACTTTTTTCCCTTCGGGCGTAAAGGTCCTCGATCGCGATCTTCGCGACGACGGGAAAGGGACGCTTGGCTAAGCCTGGAGCCTGGCGTTTGGGAGGTTTCGGGTGGGACAGTCCAAAAGCGGGCATCGAAGGCAATCGTTCGGCCAAGCCGTAGTGGAAGGGCGAGGATCACCGGTTGAGAAACATGAGTCGAGGGAGATACCGCTCTCGAAGTACTCCACCGGATCCCTGACCGGGCTCCCCCACTACCTGAGCGCCCCTAACGTCTTCGTCAACAGACGGACAGGGATGAGGCGGGTGAATCCCGACAAGCCGATGCGCCGGGCCGCTGACAGGGTCGGGTTGAAGGTCGGTCTTCACGAACTGAGGCGATTCTGCGGCAGCCACTTGCTGGTGCAGGGGGTAAATGTGAGGACGGTACGGGCGATTGGAAAACGCCCCTCTCCTTGCCTCAAAAAATCCACGCAGGAATCGGCGGGCCGGCGGAGATGACCTCCTCCAGGTACGAACCGGTCTCGGGGGGAAGGACGGCATCATGGTCCTCCACATCCTCATGGATCCGGTAGCCCATAACGTTGTGCCAATTCCCGTCTCCCAGATGGAGGTTTGCGGCAAAGGGGTGGTCCACCCGCCACATGGAATCTCCCGGCGGCGGACCGAACTCCGCCCGGCAGTCGCGGGCCGGAATGGGCGCCTCCAACCCGGTGCGCTCCTGGTTCAGCGGCCAGAGGTAGAGCTTCTGCCGGGTCCATCCGCCTCCCCTAACTCGGCCCTGGTGGTCCCGAATGGTCCGGAAGCGCTTGTCGATGGGATGGGTCGGCACCAGGTAGATGTTCGAAGCAATGTAGGGAGTCCCGTCCACAGCCTGGTTCAGGGTGATGGGGGCGATGGAGATGCCCCCCCGGACATCGATGATCTTCTTCCAGCTCCGCCCCTCGTCCTGTGACCGCCAGACCCGGATCGAGTGGAAATCCTGCGGGCCGGGCCGGGCTGCGAAGAGAAGCGATCCATCCAGATCCCGGATCAGGCTGGCCTCGCTGGAGGAGTCGGCGCCGGTCACCATGACGAACGACTCGGGTTGCCACCGGCCTCCCTGCCGGCTCCAGCGAAGGACACCGGAGCCGCCCGGCACGCGGGGATCGTAGCCGTCACCGCCCTTGCTCGCGGCCGCGGACACGCACAGCAGAAGATCGTCGCCCGAAGGAATGGCGTTGGCGAGCCCGCCGTTGTAGATCCACCACCCCTCGACCATGGATTCCGGCCGGAACCTCTGCACATCGGTCCGCCGCATCCGTTCGCCGTCAAAGGACAGTTGGAACACCTCGAAGTACTGGTAATTTTCCTCCTGGCTGTACTCGGCTCCGTCGGGATGGTCCGGCCCCTTCTTGCGCCGCGCCAGCGCCAGGCTGACGCCGAACCCCGTCCCCGCGCCCGGGTGATCCGCTCCCGAGGCGGTTTTGGCTCCCAGGGGAACGAAGCCTCCCCGCATGGGGTACTTGACCATGATGGACGTCTGCCCCGGCGGATCGGAATGGGGATTCGGCTCGTCGTGATTGCGGTGGAGATTCAGGGTCGAGCCCGGACGAATCCCATCGACGGAATCGAAGAGCACCACGTCGTTTCCCACCTCGTAGTCGCCATGGCCGCTCTTGTGGCCCATGACCCCGTTGCGGATGCGCACGTTGACGAAGGCTCCCCCGGTGTAGGGCCCGGCCTGGAAGGGGAGAATCAGGCCGTAGCGCCAGCGCGCGCCCTCCGGCATGACCTCCGGCACCGTGAGGACGGGAGCCCCCCGGGTCACGCTCAGGATTCCGCTGCCTCCCTCGGGAATTTTGTCTCCGGACGAAACCGGAGCCTCGGAAGCCGGGCTCCGTGTCTCGCATCCCAGCGGCAGCACGGCAGTGGCGGCAAGCGCGGCCGTGAGCCGTTTCTGGAACTGGCGCCGATCGATGGTTTGAGACATGGCCACCCTCCTCTTTGGCTCTCCGGGATCTCGGAAAGGGCATGCTATCATGGGCCGCCGCAGGCACACAGATGGCTAAAAAACACCTCGGATACTGCTTCATGGTCCTTTTCTTGACTCAGACGGTGAAGGCTCGAAACCCGGACCCGATCGTCTACGTTGCCGGAGGGAGCAGCCGGATCGACATCCACACGCTGGACCTGAATCGGGGAATCCTGGAGAAGCGGGGCTCCGGGGCCCTGCGGCCCACCGACGACTCGGGCAGCTTCCCCTACGTGGCGCGCCATCCCAATGGGAAATTCCTGTATGCCCTGGACCGGTTGGAACCGCCCCACGTGGTCGCTCTGGCCATCGAGGACGGAGACCGCGGCCTGCGGCGGATTTCACGGACCCCGGTTGGTCCGGGATCGCCTCCTCACCTCCACGTGCATCCCTCGGGACGCTGGCTCCTGGTGGTTCACTATCATCCCGGAGCGGGCTACGTCTCGGTCCTGCCTCTGGGTCCCGACGGCGCTGCGAGAAACCCCGTGCAAACGAGAGAGGTCGGGAAGAAGACCCACATGGTCCAGGCGGACCCCGGCGGCAACTACTATTTCATTCCCTGCACCAACTCCGACTACATTGCCCAGTTCCGCTTCGACGCCGAATCGGGCCGGTTGGAACCGAACGATCCGGCGGTGGCTCCCACCGACGAGGGAGCCGGTCCCCGGCACATGGCGTTTCATCCCGGCGGCCGCTTCGCCTACGCCGTCAACGAGACCAACAGCACGGTCCACTCCTGGCGCTACGACGCAGCCACCGGCCGGCTCTCCGGCAGGGAGACGGTGGACTCGCTGCCCTCCGGGTTCGACCGCAGCGGAAACACCGGCGCCCACATCCTGGTCTCTCCGTCGGGAGAGTTTGTCTATGCGTCCAACCGGGGACACAACAGCATCGTCATCTTCCGGGTGGATCCCGGAACGGGGCGGCTGGAGCGGATCGGCTGGGAGCAGGGAGACGGATTGATCCGGATTCCGCGGAACTTCGACATCGATCCCGGCGGACGGCTGTTGCTGGTGGCGAATCAGGACGCCGACTCGATCCTCATCTTCCGGATCGGACCGGACGGCCGCCTGACCCGGTTCGGGGACCCGGTTCCCACGAGCGAGAAACCCACCTACGTCGGGATCTTCGGCAGGATCGACTGAACTTCCGAGATCCGGCTCAAGAGCCCGTCACGACCCGGCCAGACCGTCCAGGACTCCCCGCATATACGCAAAGGACTGCTTCATGCCCGGCAGGGGATTGTCCGGTTCGATCTCGTATTCCAGGTTGACGTGGCCCGCATAGCCCATTCGGATCAACTCCCGGAAGATGTCGGCCACCGGCATCTTGCCCTCACCGATGGCGCACTGGCTCCTGTGGTCCGTGAAATCCCGCAGGTCCTTCATGTGCATGTCCAGAATTCGGCTGCCCGCTTCGCGGACCGCATCCACCACGTCGACACCGGTGCGGGCCGTGTGGCCCACGTCGACGCACAGTCCCACCCGGGGGTCCATTCCCTTGATCACCTTGAGCCCGTCGGAGGGCGCCGGAAAATGCTGGTCCTCGGGGCCGTGATTGTGGATGGCCACGGCGATGCCGTAACGCTTGACGAATTTCTCCACCCGCGGCATGACCTGAGCCGTGGGGGCGATCGCCATCAGAGGCATGCCGCACTGTTTGGCGTACTCGAAGAAAAACTCCACGGCGTCGTCCGTGTCTTCCTTGAAGGCGACCACCCCTCCACCGACGATCTGCAGGCCGGACTTTTCGAATTGGGCCCGCGCCCGCGCCCGCTCCGCCTTAGAGGTCTCATACGGAATGTGAAACGACTTGATGTTGACGTAAGGCGTCCCCAACGCCCGCACCATTTCGATGGCCCCGGGACGGGGGATGTTCCGCAGCGAGTAGCTGGCCACTCCCAACTTCAAGGCCCGCTTCTTGGCGTGCGCCACCTGAGTCCGGCCGGCAAAAATTCCCGCTGACGCCGCCGCCACACCGAACTTGAAGAGTCCGCGCCTGGATGTTTTCATCTCCCCTCCTTATTGCTCATCTTCCCAGAGATCCGTGCTCAGGTATTTCAATCCCGAATCACAGATCATGATGGCCACCGTCCTCCCGGCGCAAGGCCCGTTCAGGAGCTGCAGCGCGCCGGCCAGGTTGGCGCCGCTGGAGAAACCGGCGAAGATGCCTTCCTCCCGGGCCAGGCGGCGAGCCATCCCGCCCGCCTCGTCGTCCGTGACCTGCAGATAACCGTCCACGTGGGCGCCATCGATGCAGGCCAGGTCGGCCATGGAGTAGCCGCCTCCCTGAATCCTGTGGCCGGGATGGGCGGCCTCCTCCCCGGCGAGGACCGCGGCCCCATGCGGCTCCACCACGTAGCACCGGATCCCGGGATCGTACTCCTTGAACGCCGCCGCACAGCCGGCAAAAGTGCCTCCGCTCCCCACGAAGTCGCAGAAGGCCTGGATCGAATGGTCCGACTGCACCAGAAACTCGGGACCGGTATGCAGGTAGTGGGCCCGGAAATTGCCCCGGTGCAGGAACTGATCGGCGCGAAACGCGCGGCGCTCCCGCACGAGTTCCCGCGTCGCCTGCTCCACCAGCTCCAGATCTCCCCCCGACACCTGTCCCGGAACCGAATCGGGAAGCTGGTCCACCAGGACCACTTCCGCCCCCAGCGACCCCATCATGCGCGCCCGCTCTCCCGAGTTGCCCTTGGACATGACCGCCACGAAGGGATAGCCCTTGAGGCCGCAGACGATGGCCAGACCGGTCCCGGTGTTCCCGCTGGTGAGCTCGATCACCGTCTGTCCCGGGCGGATCTCGCCGCCGGCTTCGGCATCTTCGATGATCTGCCGCGCGATCCGGTCCTTCTTGGAAAAACCCGGATTGAGGTGATCCAGCTTCGCCAGGATCCGGCCCTGCACGCCGCTGGCGATCCGGGAGAGCTCGACCAGCGGAGTCCGGCCGATGGCCTCTACGGCGGAGGGCAGAAGGGACTCGTTTCGAGCCATTTCAGTCCCGATGCCGGCTCACTCCTCCCAACCGTGGGCATCGCGAACCTGGATCATGCTGGAGAGAATCTGGTTCCAGGTTCCAGGGTCCGACATGATCCGATTGGGGAACATGCAGCCGTCCCAACAGATGTGCCGGCAAGCTCGTGTGACTTCCCCATCGGAGTCCCGAAGCCAGTGTCCGGCCGCCCGGACGATGTCCAGCTTGCCGCCGGGATCGGCGGGCAGACAGTGGCGGCCCGTCTTGTCGTGGGAGCCGGAACCCTTGACCGTGGCGTCGTTCTGGGCCACGTGGAAATCGATGGTCCAGGGCCTGAGGCTGTCGGTCAGGGTCCGGTAGGCCTGCCCGAACGTCTCCTGGTCCTGCCAATCGAAGTCCGCCGGCAGGATCGCGTCGCTTGCCGCGTTGACGCCCAGAAGATAGAGCAACGTGTGAGCCATGTCCGCCTGAAAGCCAAGAATTTCCGGCCGGTCGACCAGTTCCAGGAGCTTCAGCATCTCCTTCCAACTGTGCATGCCGCCCCAGCAGACCTCTCCCTCGGCCGCCAGGAGCTCGCCCTGGTCCCCGGCCCGGGAGCACGCTTCCCGAAAGGTGTCGGCGATGCGCCTGGTGTTGGCCTCCGGGTCGGCCGCCCAGGTCCCGGGGTCCACCGAGGAATCGATGCGGACCACGCCGTAGGGACGCACTTCCAACTCCCGGAGCCGCCGGGCAATGGCGCAGGCCTTTTCGACCATGCTCAGGAACCGGCCCCGGTCGGCCTCGTCTCCCATGGCCGATCCGCCGCCGGTGGGAGGCCACACGGGGGCCACCACGCTTCCGATGACCAGACCCAGCGCCTGGACCTTCTCGGCCAGTCTCTTCAGATCGTCGTCGGTGGAGTCGATGTCCACGTGGGGAGCGCTCAGGAAGAGGTCGACCCCGTCGAACCGGAGGCCGTCCACCTCGGCTGCCGCCGTCCAGTCCAGCATGGTGTCCAGATCAATGAAGGGCTCCTCGGCATCCGGTCCCTTCCCCACGACTCCCGGCCAGCCGGCATTGTGAAGCTTCGGATAGTTGTTCATGGTCTCGGCCCCGTTAGAAAAGAGTGTAGATGAATGGCGCCGCCGCCGAACCCGACAGCACGATCAGAACCCCCAACAGCAACAGCACGACGATGATTGGGGTCAGCCACCACTTCTTGTTGTGGCGCAGGAAGTCCCAGAATTCCCGGACGATTCCGGTCTGGGGCCGTTCGGCGTCCCGGCGGAATTGCGAAACCTCGGACGAGCCTTCGTCGGTCATGGGATCGCTTCCGGAACCTCCGTCAGAACTGTCGAAAGTAACGCTTCGGATCGTGGCCGGGGTCGTGGGAAACCCAATAGGTGTCCCGCTTCCGGTCCAGGTTCAACCCCAGCGGGTCGGGCCGGAACCAGCGTACCACGAGTCCGATGGGAGTGAGGACGAGGAAATAGATGACGGCCAGGATCAGGTGCGAGATGGTCCACCCGATGGGGAAGACGGCGTACATCCAGCCCACGTAGATGGGCCGCACCCAGGCCGGCTTCAGCAATCCGACGACGGCGCCCAGGACACCCAGGGCCCAGACGGCTCCAGCCAGGGTCCATTCGCCGGAACCGTAGACCCTCCAGGCTCCCAGGACGGCGCAGAAAATGGGCAATCCAATGGCGGCGAAATGGCGGAGCTCACGGTTCGAAGGCTGCTTGTTGATCTCGATGATGGCCACTTCTCTCTTCTCTATACCAATTTTCTCATTGCTTCGTTAAATCTCAAAAAGAGTACTTGAGCGCCAGTTGAAGTTGGCGTCCTGCAAGGGCGCGGCCGACGACACCGAATTCGGGAGTTCCGAACTGGGTGATCCCATCCCGTGCCCGGGGATTGAAGTTGGCGCGGTTGAGGCTGTTGAACGCCTCCAGCCTCACCTCGAGTGTCTCTTCGTCGCGAACCTGTAAGACACGGCGAAGGGATACGTCGAGATTGATGACCCCGGGGCCTTCGACGGTGTTGCGCCCCCCGTTTCCGTAGCGAAATCCTTTCGGCCGGACGAAGGCGGAGGTGTCGAACCAGCGCTGGGGGTGCCTCTGCGACGACGGCAGATTGGCTTCGCGGATGCGATCGGGCCACTGGGAGTATTGCGACCCGGTGTCGAGCGGATCGCCGGGCAGATAGACGGTGAACCAGGGCCCGTCCTGGAAGGTGGAGATGCCATGGAGCGACCAGCCGCCCAGGATTCGTCCCGCCCATCCGGTCCGCACGAATTGCCTCCTGGGACCGAAGGGGAGGTCGTAACTGCCGGATAAGAGGAGACGCTTCTTGATCTGGGAGTTCGCCACCCCTCGATTCAGTTCCGGCGACAGGTTGATGGACCGCAGCAGGAGGTTGCTCTGGTTCCCCTGGTCCCCTCCCCCCGTGTCCATCAGGCTCGACCAGGAAAATGCCCCCTGCAATCTGAGCCCGTCGGGGCCCGGCCTCTTTTCCAACTGGAGAAAGGAGCTGTGATACCAGGCGTCGGCGAAGGCTCCCGTGAACAGGACCGTTTGCAGCTCGGGAAAGGGACGCCTGGACTGCCGGTCACCGCTGCCGGGCGCCGCGTCGTTGAAGGAGACCGTTTCCAACCGGCCGCCGGTTCGCGAGTTCTGGTAGCCCACGTCCAGTATCAGCTCGGGGGTCCATCGGTGTTGCAGCGACAGTCCCCAGGTGCGGGTCCGGGGCAACGCCGTGGGTGTCTCGTGCCCCGTCAGGATGGGAACGGCTGAACTGGCCAACGCGGCGGGAAAGGGATCGGAGAAGGACAACCCGGGACTCTCCAGCGGGCCGTTGAAGATCAGAAGCCGGGATCCGGGCCGGGGGTTCTTCCCCATTCCCTGAATCATCGAGAGATCGGTCTCATTGGAATAGAGCCCGAGTCCCAGATGGAGCACCGAGGACCGTCCCAGCCGGAGAGCCATTGCCAGCCGGGGCAGCAGGCCCTCCCAGGGCCGCCATTCGACCAGCGGATAATTGGGGCGGAAACGGCCCGTTTCCCACGGCGCCAGATCCAGGTCCAGGAGAGGAGGAATCAGTTCTCCTGAGACGGGATCGAAGTTGCCCATGAATCCCCGCTTGTCCCGCCACGGGTATCTCCACTCGTGCCGGAGGCCCAGGGTCAGAGAGAGATCGGGCGTGATGCGCCAGCGGTCCTGGAGGTAGCTGTAGATGCTGTTCTGATGATAGTTGCCCCGGCGTTCCTCGCCTCCCAACAGGGTCCTGGAAGGGTAACCCAACAGGAAGTCGGCAAACCCGTTTCCGGTGTAGCGATCGTAGAAATCTATTTGGGACCGTCCCTGTAGCCCGAATAAGTTGTAATTCTGGCGAAATTCCACGCCCATCTGGATCGAGTGGTGTCCGCGCTGAAGCGTCAGATCGTCCTTCACCTGCCAGTTGCCGATGTTGACGGGTCCGATCCGCTGGAGGTCCCCGAAGCCCGTATATCCCTGGATCGACACCAGGGGAATGCCGTCCCGGTCGATCTCCGTCTCCAGCAGTTGAGGGATTCCCAACCGCCGCACGGCGTCGGTCTTGGGCCGGGCCACCACGGCCGTGTAGGGTCGCCGGTACCAGTGCAGGCCGAAATAGTTGACCGAACCTGCGGAGAGCCTCCGGGTGCTGGTGATGGCTTGGCTGTAGGTCTTGAGGGGCATCCGGGTTGAGAACACGCTGAAAACCCCGGCCCGGAAGTAGGGCCGTCGATCACCGGAGAAACGGAATGCCCAACTGCTGGATGAAGAGGTCCGCAGGTCGACGCGGGCGATGAGTTGGCGATTGTCGTGCGGCCGCTTGGAATCGGGGCTCGTGAAGTTGAGCGGCCCCGCCGTGTTGGGCAAGGGGTAGAAGCTGAGCAGTTGGCGGGCCACCGGGTCGATTCGATGGGCCGGTATCCGATTCCCGGGGAACGGTTTCCCGTTCAACGGATCCAGAATGGAGCCGGAGAACCTACCTTCACGCTCTTCCGGCGTGGGCACCACGGCCGTCAAGGGAAGGGTCTCCCGGATGGTGTAGTGCAAATAGGAGAGAAAGAACCAGGCGCGGTCCCGGTCCCGGTTCAGACCGGGCAGGATCAGGGGACCTCCCAGAGTGCCCCCCATCTGGTTCCGCTTGAATTCCGCCTTCCGCTGCTCGAAGTAGTTTCTCGCGTCCAGATTGTCGTTGCGGTGAAACCAGAAGAGGCCGCCATGGAAGCGGTTTCCGCCGTGCCGGGTCACCAGCAACACCTGCCCGCCGGAGCGAATGCCGTACTGCGCCGAATAGAGGCCGGTCTTGACGTCGAATTCCCGGATCGCTTCCGACGAGGGAGTCAGGCTGCTGGATCCGTCACCACCGGTGATCAGGGTCCCGTCGAAATAGGTCAGATTGTCCCGCCAGCTCATCCCCAGGACCTGAATGCGACGCGTCCCCTGGGAGACTGCCCCCGGAGCCAGCGAGACCAGATCCCGGAAGTTGCGTTCCTTGGTGGGCATGTTGCGCAGTTGCTTGCGATCTATGAGCTGTCCCACATCGTCCCGCTCGACGGTGAGTTGGGAGAGGTCCTCCGATACCTTGGAGTCCTCTCCCGGCTGCGTGCGGCGGAGGCGGAAGTCGAGCCGAACTCGTTGCCCGACCTGGAGTCGGACACCCACTCTGCGCTGGGAATCAAAGCCGTCCCTGGAAACCAGGACTTCGTAGTCTCCCACCGGGAGCCCATCCCAACCGTAGACGCCGGCAGTGTCGGATCCGCGGACGAAGAGCTCGTTGGTTTCGATCCTGCGGGCCTGGATCTCGACCTCCGCCAGAGGACCGCCGCCGAGTTTCCGGACGGTCCCCTCCAACACCGCAACCTGACTTTGGGATTCAGCCGATTCAGCCGTCCAGAAGGCGCAGATGAGGAGCAGCAGAATCAAACGTGGACATCTCACAGAGTCGCCGAGTATATGACGAATGCGGCGAGGTCGGGACTCAGTTGGTGAATTGTCGCAGTTGACGCTGGCGCCGGACGCAGCCTTGCCGGGAGGTCGAGGGTTGGATAACCTCGATGCCCTGTCAGCGCCCAACGACAACTGCCGTGAACAGGAGGACGCTTCCATGGCCGTGAATCCGATCCCCGATGGCTTCCACACGGTGACGCCGTACATGGTCGTCGCCGATGTCGACGAGTTTCTCGATTTCCTCAAGGCGGCTTTCGGCGCTACTGAGACGGAGAGTGTCCCCGGTCAGGACGGGAAGACGGGGCACGCGGAGGCGCGCATCGGCGATTCGTACGTGATGATGGGCCGGGCGCAGGACCAGTTCACAGCGCTTCCCTGCATGCTCTACCTCTACGTGCCCGACACCGACGCCACCTACGCCCAGGCGTTGGCGGCCGGGGCGAAGTCCAGGCAGGAGCCGGCGGACATGTTCTACGGAGACCGCAACGCCATCGTCCAGGACCCGGACGGAAACATTTGGTGCATCGCCACTCACCAGGAGGATCTGACTCCGGAGGAGTTGGCCGAGCGGGCCAAGGAGTCCATGCGGTGACGCCCGGAACGCGGGTTCTACGGGCACGGCGCCACCTCCTCCTTGCATTGGTTTTCGCGTTCGGCTGGACAACCTCCGGGAATCATTCCTCGACCGGCATGGCGTCGGAGCTCCCCTCGTTCACGGATCCGGCCGAGGCGGGACCTGACTTCCAGGTTCAGGGGGAATACGCCGGCAACGTGGGCTCCGACTTTCCCGTCGGGGTTCAGGTGATCGCCCTGGGGAACCGCGAGTTCCAGGGGGTGGTCTATACCGGGGGTCTTCCGGGGGCGGGCTGGGACGAGAGCACCGTCTCCCACATCGGGGGCAGGACCCGGGAGGACGGCCGGACCATTTTCCACGGCATTCACGGCGAACGGCTCAACTTCGGCAGTTCCAACTTCCGGGGCTTTATCCGGGACGGTGTCTTCACCGGCGAGGCCCACAACTTTCACGGCCGGGCGGACAGTGTTGGATTCCGTCTGAAGAAGGTGCTTCGCAAATCCCCGACGCTAGGCGCCGAGCCGCCCGCCGGAGCCATCGTGCTGTTCGACGGGACCGGCGTCCAGGAGTGGAAAGAGGGCCGCCTCGTCGAAAACGGCCTGCTGGACGTGGGCACCACTTCCAAGCGGAAGTTCGGAAGCGTCCGGATCCACCTGGAGTTCCGCTGCCCCTTCATGCCGACGGCGCGGGGCATGAAGCGGGGCAACAGCGGCGTCTACGTCAAGCGGGAATGGGAGGTGCAGATCGTCGATTCCTTCGGCTGGCACCACGAAAACCGCAAGTTCGAGCGCCTGTCCAAATTCGGAAGGGCCGGAGGCATCCACGAAATGGTGGGGCCCCGGATCAACATGTCGTTCCCGCCGCTCTCGTGGCAGACCTACGACATCGAATTCACCCTGGCCAGGTTCGACACAGCGGGGGAAAAGGTCTCCCCGGCGACGATGACGGTCCGGCACAACGGAGTGTTGATCCACGACCAGGTCGTCCTGCCGCGGCTGCCACCCGAATCGGACGGACTCAAATTCAAGGAAGGCGAACCGGGCCCCATCTATTTGCAGGACCACGGCAACCCGGTGCGTTATCGAAACATCTGGGTCGTGGAAAAGGATTGACCTCCCGCCGTCGGGTCGAAGTCCCAAACACAGATCCGGATCTCACACCCTCTCGCCGTAGGCGGCGGCGATCAGAGCCTTGATGTAGGCGATGGCCCAGGCATAGGAGATCAGGTCGCCCTTCTTTTCGGCCGTGAAACCGGGGACGTGGTCCGGCTCCAGCGTCCACTCGTAGCCCACGTCCCGGAGCACCTGGACCACCTTCCACATGTCCAGATCCCCTTCGTCCAGGAAGACCTCGTCGTAGTTGGGTACGGTCCCGCGGACGGCTCGGAAATCGATGTCGAAGATCTTCTTCTGGCCCCCGAAATAGCGGATCAGGTCGATGACGTCGGCTCCGGACTCCTGCATCGTCCCCAGGCAGAGGAGGATGCCGTTGTATCTGCTGGGAACGATGTTGATGAGCCGGTCCAGGCCCTCCTTGCTGTTGAGGACCTGGGAGACTCCCCAGTAGCGGGCCGACGGCGGGTCGTCGGGATGGCAGGCCACGTGGACCCGGGCTTCGGACGCCACCGGGATGCAGTGTTCCTGAAAGCGGGTGATCCGCTCCCACAACTGGTCGGAGGAGATGGAGCCGGCCGGCCGGCCGTGCTCCTCGGTTCCCGTCCCGTCGAACCGGTACATCCGGTACCCGCCCCGGCCCTCAAGAACGTGCCGGTAACCGGGCAGCGGAAGCTTGAAGACGTCCCGGGTGACCCGGGAGAGCAGGAGGCTGTGTTCCAGAATCGGAATCCCCGCTTTCCCCATGTTCTCGATGGTCCGGGAGATCTTCTCCAGTTCCTGCTTCCATCCGGGACGGCCCAGGAGCAGGTTGGCGGTGTCCACCTTGCGGAGATAGATGGCGTTGATCTTGATTCCCACACCCTCGGCGCGCCGCTTGACCCGCAGCAGCTCGTCCAAGTCTATTTCACCGTCCCGCACGTAGCCGGGCAGCCACCTGGAGGCGATTCGGATATCCCGGATTCCCATCTGCCGCATGTGGCGCAGGGCCGCCTTGGACAGAGGCGAAGGGTCCCTCCCGACGGCGCGCGGAAAGGCGGTGACCCGCATGCGCCGGGTCTCAGAACCGGCGGACACGGTTCGCTCCATTCCCGCTTTATGAATTACCCCCGCAGCCGCAGCCGTTCGGACGAAGTTCCTTCTGTTGACTTTCATGATTCTCCCTTCCGAATGATCCTCTCCAAGTCCGATTCACTCCCGAACGAAGCCTCAAACGGGAGTCGGTTGCAAGAGAAACGAGCGATGCCGTCAACCACCTTTGAGTTCTTCTCCCGCGTTGTGTCTTACAATGTAACGCATGCAGCAACGACTGACCGTGCGTATTCCCGACGATCTGAGTGAAGGAATAGCACTTGCTTCCCGGAACCTGGGTCTCAGCCCCTCGGAAATAATAAGGACAGCGTTACGCCAATTCCTCCATATCAGCCCCGGAGCCCTCGATTCGGCCCAACAGGTCAGCGACCTCTTGGGTTCTCTCGACTCCGGAATCCCCGATTTGGCGACACGACACCGAGAGTACATCTTGGAATCTCTTCGGATTCGCGTGTGATTCGCTGCTGGATTCGGTAGTCCTGGCTCCCTGCCTGACCACCGGCAGCAGTGCCACATGAGGGTTATACTGACCCAAAAAACCGGTTCACCGGGGAAAGGAGAGCTTGCAGTGAACACGCAACGGTATCAATTGCGCCTCAGCGGCCTCCCGGAACCTACCGGGCAGATCAAGGCGGCAAGCCTATGCCGTATTCTGGATGCTCTACTGCAAACGGGGGAACGAGCCACGCGTTTGATCGTAACCGGGCAGAGCAGTGGGAGGGGGCGAAAACCCAAATGGCTTCGGGCAAGCGCCAATTTTACGGTTACCGGATTGAACTCCGGCTCGACGATTCTCGAAATCGAGGCGCCTCGATTTCGTGAGACGGCCTATGGCGAGCTTTCCCAACAGGAATTGTGGCATGACAAGCCGAGTCTCGATGACACTTCGCTCGACATGGCGGCACGCGCAATCGAAGAAGCTACGTCTGCCGAATCCCCGGGTGACCATTTCGACTCGGACGTCCTGAAAGCAATTCTCAAATTCAACTCAGCCGCAGGCACTCCTGGTATTCGCTACGAGTTGATTCCACAGGGTTCGACAGGCTCGGGATTCGTGCTGGATGAGCATGTCTGCACGCAGGTATCCGAGCGGTTAAGGAGTATTCCACCACCCAGGTCGTTCATCGTGACCGGCAGACTGGACGAAATTAGATATGGTGGTGGCCGTTTTCGCCTGTTGCTCGGCCGGAACGGCCAACTCCTTGGAAAGTTGCACCCAGACTTGCTGGACACAGAGGTCCTGCGTCCGCTTTGGGGAAATCCGACTACCGTGGAGGGGCTTGTTCACTTTAAAGCGAACGGAGAGGCGCGATGGATCGAGGCGCGTCGGATGAGTGGCCGTGCTGAAGGAGACAGAGTGTTCGAAGAGAGCCCTTCGGGTAAAGGTGGCGAGTCGCTGGGCCCGGTTACGGCTCAGCGAAAACGCAATGTTCGATCCACCGATCCCATGATCCTCGCGGGAGCGTGGCCGGGCGACGAGCCCATCGATGAACTCCTGTCCCAACTCGATTGATCCGTTCAATGAATCGACGGTACCTGTTGGATACGGGCACGTTGCTGGGTTTCGTTCGAGAAGCGCCATGGGCAATCCGGGCTCGTCAGATATTCGATCTGGGGAACAGGGAGACGATGGTTTTTACTTCCATCATCTGTCGGGGCGAGCTTCTTGCGCTGGCCGAAAAGAATGGCTGGGGCAAGAACAAACGGCTTCGACTGGAGCAAGTTTTGGAGGCTTTTCCTACGGTCGACATTAGCAACAGGCGAATTTTGAGTGCGTATGCCCTGATTGACGCCTGGACCCATGGGAAATCTGTGGCCGCTCCCGCGCAGACCCCTCCTCCACGACCGGCTATCCCATTGACACAAAACGATCTCTGGATTGCAGCGACTGCGCACGAAACCGGGGCGACGCTCCTGTCAACCGACAAAGACTTCGACCACCTGAACCGAATTTGGATTAGATTCGCCTACGTCGATCAGCGCCAATAAGGTCCGTGGGTTTCATGGAGAGGACACGGTTCAGCGTAAGGCCCGCCCACACGGCGGGAATGTCTAGTCCAGTTCGAACTGGGCCAAGTAGGCGCCGACTTCGTATTCGCGCGCCCGAGGCTGCCGGTCCTTGAGCAGGATGAAATTCTCCATGACCAGCACGTCCATGTTGGTGGACATGAAACAGCGGTAGGCCTGCTCCGGCGAACAGACGATGGGCTCGCCCCGGACGTTGAAACTGGTGTTGATGACCACGGGACATCCGGTCAGCCGGTCGAATTCCCGCAGCAGCCGGTAGTAGGCTCCGTGCCTCTCCGAGTCGACGGTCTGAACACGGGCCGAGTGGTCCACGTGGGTGATGGCCGGGACGACGGAGCGGGCGGCGCTGAGCTTGTCCAATCCGGTCAACTGCGCCTTTCCGTCCGAGGCCACTCTCTTGGAATCCTGCACCGGAGCCACCAATAGCATGTAGGGACTGTCTTCTTCGGGCCGCATCTGGAAATACTCGTCCACATGCTCCCGCATGACCGACGGCGCAAAGGGCCGGAAGGACTCCCGAAACTTGATCTTGAGGTTCATCACCGACTGCATTCGGCTGCTTCTGGCGTCTCCCAGGATGCTCCGGCATCCCAGGGCCCGGGGCCCGAATTCCATGCGCCCCTGCATCCACCCCACAACCTTCTGGTCAGCCATGACCCGGGCCACCCGCCGCACCAGCTCTTCGGGATCGTCGATCTGCTCGTAGTCGGCGCCCGCCGAGTCCAGGAAGGATCGGATCTCCGTCTCTGCATATGAGGGGCCCAGAAGCGAGCCTTCCTGGCCGTCGGGCGTCTGCGCACGGCGACGGTTGCCCAGCAACTGGTGCCAGATGAAGAGGGCCGTTCCCAGGGCGCCGCCGGCGTCTCCGGCCGCGGGCTGGACCCAGATCTCCCGGAAGGGTCCTTCCCGCAGTATCCGTCCGTTCGCCACGCAATTGAGGGCGACTCCGCCGGCCAGACAGAGGTTCGGCTGCCCGGTCCGGGCGTGGACGTGCCGGGCCATTCGCAGCAGGATCTCCTCCATGACCCGCTGGATGGAGGCGGCCAGGTCCATCTCCCGCTGCGTCAGCGGCGTCTCGGGCTGACGGGGCGCTCCGCCGAAGAGCCGCTCGAACTTGCGGGAGGTCATGGTCAGGCCCTGGCAGTAATTGAAATAGGACATGTCCATGCGGAAGGAGCCGTCCTCCTTCAGGTCGATGATCCGCCGGAGAATCAGGTCCATGTACCGGGGCTCGCCGTAGGGCGCCAACCCCATGAGCTTGTACTCCCCCGAGTTCACCCGGAACCCGCAAAAATAGGTGAAAGCGGAATAGAGAAGACCCGGAGAATGGGGAAAGCGAAGCTCGTGGGTCAGCCGGATCCGGTTATCCTTTCCGGTGCCGTAGGCGGCGGTGGCCCACTCCCCCACCCCGTCCACGGTCAGGATTGCGGCGTTCCGGAAGGGTGAGGGAAAGAAGGCGCTGGCCGCGTGGGACTCGTGATGCTCGGTGAAGACGAACCGCTTGCGGTAGGCCCCGCCGAGCCCCCGGGTCATCTGTCCCGGGAGATGAAGCTTCTCCCGGAGCCAGACCGGCATCGCCTTCACGAACGAGGAGAATCCCCTGGGCGCATAGGCGAGGTAGGTCTCCAGCAGCCTTTCGAACTTCATCAAGGGCTTGTCGTAGAAGCCCACGTAATCAAGCTCGCCCGGCGTGAGACCGGCTTCCTCCAGACAGTACTCGATGGCCTGCGCGGGGAAGGAGGCGTCATGCTTCTTCCGGCTGAAACGCTCCTCCTGGGCCGCCGCCACGATCTCGCCGTCCCGGACCAGAGCCGCGGCCGAGTCGTGATAAAACGCCGAGATTCCCAATATCGCCGTCACTGTCTGCCTCGTGGCCCTCGGATGGGAGCCCGGACCAAAGGAGTCCCAAGCCGTCAGGATACCCTCCTGATCTCCCCTTCAGTAGAATAGCGGCCCATTGCTTCCCCGGCATCCCCGATGCCGGTGCGGAGAGCGCAGACTGCGAACAGGGCGTGTATGAACTTCGGAATCATTCTCGGACAGACCTTCACCGACTCCGGACAGGCCAGCTTCGACCAACTCCGGGAAAGGGTCCAGGTGGCCGAGGAGTTGGGATTCGACTTGGTCTGCCTGGGCGACCGGCATCTCTGGCCCTCCGGCTTCCATGAGATGCTCACGACCCTGGCCGCGCTGGCTCCGGTCACCCGCCGGATTCAGCTCTGCTCCAGCGGATTCATCCTTCCCATCTACAACCCGATCCTGCTGGCCGAGCAGGCGGCGCACGTGGACGTGATCTCGGGCGGCCGTCTCATCTTCGGTCTGGTTCTGGGTTACCGGGAGGAGGAACTGGCCATCTCAGAGGTCCTGCTGCGCCAACGGCGGGGCCGGTTCCTGGAGAACCTGGAGGTGATCTCCCGGCTCTGGGCCGGCGAGTCGGTCACCTTCCAGGGCAAATACTTCCGCTGTCGAGACGTCCGCATCGGTCCGCTGCCGGTCCGGAAACCCCGGCCTCCCATCTGGATCGGCGGGACGGCCGATGTGGTGGTCCGCCGCTCGGCCCGGCTGGCGGACGGCTGGTTGCCCAGCGCCAGTCTCGGCCGGCGGGAACTGAGGGAAAAGATCCGGGTCTATCGAAACGCCCTGGATGAGTTCCGCAAGCAGGGAACGCTGGTGGTGGCCCGCCTGGGATTCGTGGCCAAGACGCGGGCCCGGGCACGAGCGTTGGTGGAGAAACCGCTGCTCGAGCAATACCGGCGCTATTCCGGCTGGATGAAGGACACTCCGGAGGGAAGGCGATACAAGTACGGCCAACTGGACGATTTCCGGGACCGGCTCATCCTGGGGACACCCGGAGAGTGCATCGACCAGGTGGCCGCCTATCGTGACATGGGCGCCGACACCCTTGTCTACCATTGCCAGCACCAAGGCATCTCGCAGCGGGACATGCTGGAGTCCATGGAGCTCTTCGCGACCCGGGTCATGCCGGCCTTCTCAAGCGGTTGATCCGCGTTTGTCCGGACCGGACTATTCCCAATCGTCGCTGCGGAAGGGCGAGGCGGGAAGTCCCTCGGCGTTGTAGAGATTGCAGACGGGGCTGTCGCTCCAGCCGTAGCGGACGGCAACGGCCCGCTCCACTTCCGGGCTGGAAACCAAGACGGTCCCGGCATCGATCCGGGCGGACGCCGGCACGAAGCGCCGGTCGGCTCCGGCCACCTCGAAGCCGGTCAAATCGCCCCCCCGGCTCTCGAGCCCGCCTCCCACGTGATCGAACCAGATTCGCAGTCCGGTTTCCTCCGGGTTGACCCGGCGAAAGACGGGCCCCGAGTAGACCAGGTCCTCGCCGTGGGCCAACGCGCGCGCCGCCAGAGCCAGGCGCTTGCCCACGTCCTGCTTGTTCTTGGGATGGATGTCTTCCGGGTTGCCGATATCGATGGTGACCGCCATGCCCGTGTTCCTGACGCTCAGCGTCATGAGCTGGGCTTCCCTGAGCTCGGGCCATTCGCTGCCTTCGGGCGTTTTGCGGTAGTTGGCCAACTGGACGAAGAGGAAGGGGAACGGACCTGTTTTCCAGTGTGTTCTCCAGTTTTGGATCAACGCCGGGAAAAGAGAGCGATAGAGATGGGCCTCCGCGAAATGACCATTGTTCTCCCCCTGGTACCAAATGGCGCCGCGGACGGCATAGGGCACGAGTGGCGAGATCATGGCGTTGAAGAGACCTCCAGGCGTCCACGGATGGCCGGGGCCCAGGGGGCGGCGCGGCCGGCGAGGCACAGGTTCGCCTTTTTTCTTTGCGGCCGCGGCCTTCCGTTCCCAGCGGGCGACCTCCGCCAGATGCTCCTTCTGACGTTCCGGATATTCGGCCAGCACTTGTTCCCACTTCTCCAAAGCCAGGGTCAGAGCGGGATCGGACTCGAGGTGAGGCCGGCTGACCCAGGCCTGTGCCGGGGTCCCTCCCCACGCCGTCTGGATCACGCCGACGGGGTGACCCAGCTTCCGGTGAAGATGGCGGGCGAAGTAGTAACCGACGGCCGAAAAATGCTCGACCGACTCTGGAGAACAGGGATGCCATGCGCCCTCCACGTCCTCCAGCGGCTCGTCGGCCACGTTGCGGGCAACCTTGAAGAGGCGGATCCTGGGAAAGTTGGCCTGGGCGATCTCCTGATCCGGATTCCTGGAACGCCGGACCGACCAGTCCATGTTGGACTGCCCCGAAGCCACCCAGACGTCCCCCACCAGGACATCTTCGATTACGATGGCATTGGTCCCCCGGACCTCCAGACGAAAGGGGCCACCGGCTTCCGAGGGGGCCAGGAACACTTCCCAGTCTCCCGATTCCCCCGGCAACGGCGGATTCGCCGCGTAACTCCGGCCCCGGAAGCGGACGTGGACGGTTTCATCGGGACCAGCCCAACCCCAGATCCGTACCGGAACCTTCTGCTGCAGGAGCATGTGGTCCGAGATCACGGCCGGCAACCGAACCTCGGCCTGAACCGGCCCGGCGGAAGCCAGCAACGACGCCACTGCAATTCCGACAAGTCTCCATGAGTGCGGGAGTACCACTTCACACCTCCTGACACGTCAGGTTACTGGTCGAGACGGTAAACGTCGAGGGTCTCCAACCTCGGCCTAAGGCAGGGAGGCTGAGCACAAGTTGGGATTGAATGGGGACATTTCAACTGCTGAGTCTTCCCGCGATGCCGCGAGGGTCTCAGAACGGTCATCAGGAAGGTATTGCTCGGTATGCGGACTCGATTCCGAAGAGACCGTGGAAACGAGAGCGAAATGAACTGGAAATGAGACGGAAATGAATGTACGATTTAAAGGTATAAATCACTCATAATATTCATGATCCAAATAAATGCATTTGAAATGAACTGGAAATGAGACGGAAATGACTGCCGATAATGTCAGTCGCTATGTGGTCCCCCAGCGATGGGTGCACTACGATCCCCCTGCCGTCTTCCACCGGCTGGTCGAGGCCAAGACCGGCGGCGGCGTCCTAAATCAGATGCCATATCTACCTCAGTGGATTGAGGAGGCGCACGCGGAGCAGTTGCGATTGGAAGCGGCCGGCACATCGCGCATTGAAGGCGCCGAGTTCACGCAACGCGAACAGGACGAAGCTCTCGCCGCCACCCTGACTGCGACGACTAGATTGACCCGTTCCCAGCGTCAACTTCGCGCCGCTGACGCCACCTACCGCTGGCTGCGTTCAAGACCTGCCGAACAGCCGGTCAGCGCCGATTTCATCCGGGAAATCCAGCGGCGCATCGTGACCGGATGCGACGATGATCATTGCGAACCGGGCCGGACACGTCCTGACGCGTGGAACGTCACCTTCGGGACGCCACGCTGCCGGGGTGCCGAGGGCGGCCGTGAATGCAGCGAGGCCTTCGAAGGCCTCGCTGCCGCCATCGCCGGAGAGTTCCAGCGTCACGACCGTCTCATTCAGGCTATTGCCGCTCACTACCACATCGGCGCCATGCACCCCTTCGGCGACGGAAACGGCCGCACCGCCCGCGCCTTGGAAGCATTCATGCTGCGGCGGGCCGGGGTCAACGACGTGATCATGGTCAGCCTGTCCAACTACTACTACGAACACAAAGACGAGTACTTGACCGCTCTGTACGAAACCCGCGAAAACGGACACGATCTGACGCCGTTTCTGAAGTTTGCGCTGCCGGCGGTGGCCGAGAGATGCAACGTGGTTGCCGAGGCCATCGCCACCAATCATCGCCGAGTGCTGTTCCGGGAATTCGCCAGATCGTTGTTTGGGAAACTACGAAGTCCCCGCCGGCGCGTGCTGGCCCAGAGGCAACTGCAGATCCTGGAGATTCTATTGGACGTTGGGCCCTCCACTGGGTATGAGCTAGGACAGCGTATTGGAGGGCTCTACAAAGATCTTAAACATCCCCGTCGTGCGGCGACGCGGGACCTGATCGGTCTACTTGAAATGTCCGCCGTCGCGATAGAAGACAAACATATCTCGCCCAACCTCGATTGGCCGCGAGAATCTTCGGAATCGGAATTGCTGGACAGATATGAGAATCTCCCGTCTGCCGTAACGGCTTCTCATCCAGCGATGGCCCAATTGTCTCAGCTCTTTGGCCGACGTGGAATGCGAAAGCGATATTCGTAAACTTCGTGTCGGTTTCTCCCCCCTCTTCGGAGCTCAGTCCGAGTCCGACCGGAAGGAGTAGAGGTCGGCGCCGGTGAGGTGATAGCCCAGACGGCCCCCTTCTGATTGGTTGGAGATCCAAGGTAGCGAACGGCGGCTGGCTCCAGCAGACTAGTGTGGGACACAAGATGAGAAATCCGCTTGCCATATTGGGACCCGGATTGCTGGTGGCGGCCACCGGCGTGGGCGCCGGAGACTTGGCCACCGCCGGTTTCGCCGGATCGAAGCTGGGGGTCGCTATCCTCTGGGCTGTCCTGGCCGGCAGTTTCTTCAAGTTCGTCCTCAGCGAGGGGATCACGCGCTGGCAACTGGCCACCGGACACACCCTCCTGGAAGGCGCCGTGGATCGCCTGGGCCGGCCCGTCCAATACCTCTTCCTGGGATACCTGGTGGTCTGGAGTTTCCTGGTGGCGGCGGCGCTGATGAGCGCCTGCGGCGTGGCTTCCCATGCCCTCCTGCCCCTTCATTCCGATCCGGCCACGGGCAAGATCTTCCACGGGATCGTGTGGAGCCTGGTCGGAGTCCTGATGGTCCGCTTGGGAGGCTACCGGCTCTTCGAAAAGGTCATGCGGGTCTGCATCGGCCTGATGTTCTGCACGGTCGTGGTTTCCGCCGGCCGCCTGGCACCGGATTGGGGGGACGTCATCGCCGGCCTGGTGTGGCCCGCTATCCCCGAATCGAGCGGCCAGGGCCTGGGATGGACGCTGGCCCTCATGGGGGGCGTGGGCGGTACGGTCACCATTCTCTGCTACGGCTACTGGATCCAGGAGGAGGGGCGGCGCGGCGTGAAGGATCTCACAATCTGCCGGCTCGATCTGGCCGCCGCCTACGTCGTAACGGCCCTGTTCGGCTTGGCCATGGTGATCATCGGCAGCCAGGTCGAGGTACAGGGCGGCGGCGCCACGCTGCTGATTCGCCTGGCTGAGCGTCTGTCGGAGTCTCTGGGTCCATTGGGGGGCTGGGCGTTCCTGTTGGGAGCCTGGGGAGCCATCTTCAGCAGTCTCCTGGGGGCGTGGCAGAGCATTCCCTACTTGTTCACCGACCTGACCTCGCTGATGGGTAACCGGGGATCAGGCAAGAGCCGGCGTGTGGACCCCGACTCCAGGATCTACCGGGGTTTCATGTACGCCATGGCCACGATTCCGATGGTGGGCCTGTGGGTCGGGTTCGCCCGGATGCAGAAAACCTATGCCATCGTCGGCGTGCTCTTCGTCCCCATGCTGGCGGCCGCGTTGCTGCGCATGAACGGCAAGTCCGGATGGATCGGCAGCCGTTACCGGAACCGGCCCTGGACCTCAATAGTGCTGGCCTCGATCCTCGTTTTCTTCCTGCTGGCAGGATTCTTGGGCGTCGAAGCGGCCCTCAGGCGGTAGCCGGAGACCGGGCCGAATGCCGTGACGACTTCCGCTGCGGACTGTTACCATGAGCCGCATGGAAGCTCCTTTCACGATGACGTTCGACGCTTTCTGGAGATGGCTCAACGCCCATCCCAACTGCATCTTGAGGGCGGGAACGATGAACGCCGTCCTCTACGACGACGAGGACCTCCACTGGCATTTCGCCAGCGAGCCGGACGGCACTCTGCTGGTTCAGGTCCTCCGGGGCAAGCTCCTATTGGGAGAACTCTTCATCAAGTCCGAGGAGATTGGCTACGTCCAAGCGGTGGCCAGTGAGAGCAACGAGGAAAACCTCTTCGAGTTGGTCATCGAGTCGGACCTGGGCCAGAGCCCTTCGTATTTCTTCGTCCTGACCCATGGGTTCGAGGAGGAGAAAGCCTTCTCACCCGGCCGGGTCCACTGAACCTGGCCACTCACGCCTTATTTCTGGAGCGTTTTCGAGTCCACGTCCGAACTGTTCCTCAACCCATGAGATAACCCTGTGGATTTGCTTTCTCCCACAATCGCTGCCCTCACCCCGCGCGACGGAGCTGGCCATCAGTTCGTCTGCTACGCGGACAGCTGCTCCGGCGTGGCGGGAAAACCGGAGGAGGCCAACTTTGCAAGGGTGAACGCCGTCCTTGCTCGCCTTCGCCCCCAGCCTCAATTCATCTGCTTTCCGGGTGACGAGATCATCGGTCTCTCCACTGATGAAGAGACTTTGAGAAACCAATGGCGGCACTGGTTCGAGCGGGAAATGCACTGGCTGGACAGGACCAGGATCCCGCTCTTTCACACCACGGGAAACCATACGGCCTACGATTCGGCAAGTGAGCGCGTGTTCAGGGAAATTCTGGCGCACCTGCCCCGCAACGGGCCACCGGGCCAGGAGGGACTGACCTATTTCGTACGCCGCGACGATCTGCTTCTCGTCTTCGTCAACACCCTCTGGTCCGGACACGGAGGCGAAGGGCGTGTGGAAACCACGTGGCTCGATCAAACCCTGTCGGACCATGCCGATGCACGGTACCGACTCGTGTTCGGCCATCATCCTGCCCATCCCGTCAAAGGGCATTTCGGTCCCCATGAGTTGGGAATCGTGCCAGAAGACGGCCGTGAATTCTGGGATGTACTGGTCCGACACCGAGTGTTTGCGTATGTATGCAGTCACCTTCTGACCTTCGACGTACAGGTTCACCAAGGTGTGCTTCAGGTATTGACCGGTGGAGCCGGCAGGACACGTGGGACCCTGCACTGCGTGCAGGCCACACTCGATTCAGACGGACTGCGCTACCAAGTCCTGGAAACTTCAGGCGAGATCAGAGCATGGTTGGAGTGGCCGCCACACCTGCCCCCTTCTGAGAGTTGGACGCCGTTCGGTCCTTCCAACGAAATTCAAGAACTACCCTGCGAAATTGAGGGCTCCGACTCAGCCGAGTTTATGATCGCGTGGCGCTTTTCGGGGATCATTGGCCCCTCCCGGGACGGGGAAGCGCAAACTCTGCTCAGTGGTTGGGATGACTGCCGGGTGCTGGCGCCGGTCTGGATTGGACTGCTTGGACACAAACGCCGTGTCGCCGTCCTTCTGAGCAAAGCTCCCGGCCGCAGTCCCAGCTACTGGCTTGGCCCGCCGCTTCCACCCAATGAACCTTTCACGGTTCAACTCGCCTTCCACACCGGCATGGGACCTGGTGGCGTTCTCTGGCGGAGAGACGACCGAGACTCATGGTCGACGCTGCCATCCGCTTCCTCACACGGACTGGAACGACTCCGGTGGCCGAACTGCTGGAGTACTGGCCACGGCCAGCGGGGCACTATGGATCGGCCTTTCCTCGGACGTGAGCTGCAAGTCACCTGGCACGCGCAAGCCCAGCAGCTTGCTCTGTGATTGACTTCCGATCTCCTCTCTTCCGCCCTGGGTCCGGTTCGCGGTGAGAGATAATGTCGTGGAGGGGTGACAGCAAGTAAGGAAGTTCCTTGCAATGGGAAAGTCCGACAGACCGGGCGGAGGTGCATTCCATGATCATCAGCAAGCTGACTTCCAAGGCCCAGACAACCATCCCGCTTCCGATCCGCACTTTGCTCGGGTTGCAGCCCGGGGACGAACTCCTGTACGAGATCATTGACGGACAAGTAATCCTCACCAAAGCGAGCCGGGACGCCACCACGGATGACCCGTTCCGGACCTTCGAGGAATGGCGATCCGAAGAGGACACCAAGGCCTATTCAGACCTTTGAGCAAGGTGACATCGTCAACGTTTCGTTCCCGTACACGGACGGCGCGACGCGTCAGTGCCGACAACTCTTCACACCAGATTCGGATTCACGTCCTTCCATTCGTCCAACGGCGGTAGCAGGCCGTCGGCGATGGTCTGGTCCCGGAGGTTCGTCAGGTGCTGGTAGGAATTCCTGAGCGCGGCCATGTCCGCGGCATCGCCCTCCGGCATCGAGTACTCCAGACCGTCGGGACCGAAGCGCGTGTCCATGGCCATCATGATGTGGCGGAATTCGCCCCGGTTGACGTAGGTGCCGCAGGGCCACGGGAACTCGTCGGCGCCCAGGCGGCCCCGGAGCATGGAGGTGCTCAGGTGGGCCGGAGACTGGAAGGAGGAGCGACCTCGCAGCTTGATGATGGCGGCGCCGCCCCCGCGGACCTGCTGCTGCAGATCGGTCCACTGGCCCGGGGTCAGGCCCTGCCCCTCGACGGTGGCGCCACCGAGGATCTCACCGAGCGGCGTCCCGGCGACGGCGATGCTGCCTTTGAACACGGCCATCTGCTCGCCGTGGCCACCGTAGGTGGCGCACCCGGTCACCTGGTCCTGGGCGACGGAGAAATGTTGGGCCAGCGCGCTCTGGAGACGCGTGCTGTCCAGCGCGGCCAGGGTGGAGACCGCCGATCCCGGCAGTCCCGAGTGAACCAGCGTGGTGAGACCGGTGATGTCGGCGGGATTGAAGATGACGACGGCCAGCTTGCAGGCCGGGCAATGGCGCTTGATCTGTTGGCCCAGGTTCCTGGCGATCTTGCAGTTGTCCTTGCGCAGGTCCTCCCGGGTCATCCCCTGCCGGCGGGGAGCGCCTCCCGCGGTGACGATGTAGGCGGCGTCCGCAAGAGCCTCCGCCTCGTCGATGGTCCAGGTCACCTGGGCTCCCGGGAACGAGCAGTGGTAGATCTCTTCGGCCGACCCCTTGAGCGGACCCTCCAAGGGGTCGTACATGGAGATCCGATTGGCGGTCCCGGTCTGCAGCAGCGACTGAACCAGGTTGGAGCCAATGGCGCCGGCGGCGCCCAGAACGGCGACTTTCTCGTTGGTCAGATACATTCGATTCCTACCTCCTCATGCACAGGGTGAAAGCTCGCGGTCGGACCGGCCGCGGCCACGATTTCAACGCGCAAAGGGTAGCCGCCGGAGGATTGCCGGTCAAGAACTTGATGATGTGGATTGAGAGAAAATCAGATTGCGGAATTGCCGCTGTCAGGGCTCAGCGTTTTCGCGCCGCTTCGGCGCGGCGGCGGGCCGATTCGGCTTTGGCGGTCCATCCTTTCTGGCCATACGCCTGGCTCAGGAAGTCGAGGGCGTCGGCAAAGTCGGGCCGGCGGGCGACCGCCTTCTCCAGTGCATTGATGGCGTCATCGATACGGCCGGTCAACTGGTAAGCCTTTCCCAGGGCGACCCGGGCCGTCACGTCGTCCGGGTCCAATTCCAGGGTCCGTTCCAAACCCGGAACGGCCGCCTCTGGGCGGCCTTGATTGAGGTAGGAGAGGGCGAGGTTATAGAGGGCCATGAGGTTGCCCGAGTCACGGCGGAGCACGGCCTGGAAGGCCTCGATGGCATCGCTGAACTGCCCCATCTGCACCGAGTTCAGGCCCAGGTAAAGGTGAGCGTCGATGAGGCCCTCCTCCTGGGCCACGACCTTCCTCAATTTGCTGTTGGATTCGATGAGCCGGCCTTCCTCGGAATCCTGGAACGCCTGCTGCAACAGCTCGTAGAGCGCGATCCGGTCCTTGGGGTCCGCCAGTCCCTCGGTGGACGGGAGCTTCGCCGTGCCCGAGGCGAAACCCAGGTACCCCAGACTCTTGAGGCGCTCGATGGTGGCCCGGTCCATCTGCTCCGGCTCGGGAGGCTCGTCGCGTCCGGCGGAGAACTTCTGGTACTCCCCTTCCAACGTCTCCTGCAGGTAAGCCGCCATGGAGGGCCGGTTCCCGATGATGTTCCGCCGCTCTCCCGTGTCGCTTGCCAAGTCGTAGAGCTCGGGCTTGGGCGCATCGATGTACTTGAAGCCGTTGGCCCGCATGGAGAAGAGCGGGCTCCACTGGAAATGGTAGTACGGATAGTAGGTCTCGCTGTAGGCGGCCAACTCCGGCTGGTTCCAACGCCCGCGGATCAGGGAGAGCAGACCCCTTCCCTGAATCTGGTCATCCACCCGCAGACCGGCCAGTTGGAGGATGGTCGGGACAATGTCCACGCCCCTGACCTGTTCCGGGATCACCTTGCCTTTCCAGGTCGAGCCGGCGACCTTGATGATGAGCGGAATGCGCACGGTGGCGTCGTAGAGGAACATGCCATGGCTCGACTCCCCGTGCTCCCCCAGACTTTCTCCGTGATCGCTGGTGAATACGAGGAGCGTCCGATCGTAGAGGCGAAGCTGTTTCAGATGCCGGATCAGATCGCCCATCAGCGAGTCGACGTAGGCGACCTCGCCGTCGTAGGGGCGAGTCCGGTAACGGTTTCCGAAGGGCTCGGGAGCCGAATACGGGGCGTGGGGATCGAAGAGGTGAATCCAGGCGAAGAACTTGCCGTCACCCCTGGCGGACAGCCAGTCCAGCGCCCGGTTCATCACTTCCCCGCCCCGCCGCTCTGGAAGACCCTGCTCCGGAAGATCCCAGTAGAGGTCGAATCCCTGATCGAGCCCCGTGCCGGCGTTGAGAACCGAGGAGCCGATGAAGGCCGCCGTCCCATAGCCCTCGGCACGCAGCCGCTCAGCCAAGGTCAGATGATGCGGCTTCAGGCTGAACCCGGCCTGGTCCCGGACCCCCGTGTGGTAGGGAAACGATCCGGTCAGGATGGAGCAGTGGGACGGGAGCGTGAGCGGCGACTGGGCGATGACCTGCTCGAACAGAAGGCCGTCCTCAGCGAGGGCGTTGACCGCCGGATTGGGAGTCCCGGCGTAGCCGTAGGATTCGAGCCGGTCGGCCCGAAGCGTGTCCACCGTGATCAAAATGATACCCGCGGGAGCGGCAGGGCGGCCCTGACCGGCAGAGAGCCTGGGCCACGGCACCAGCGCCGCCAGAGCGGCCGCGCTCGCCAGCAGCAGCGTCAGCACCCACGCTTGGGGTCGGGAAATCCGCTCCGGCAAACTGTTGATGAACGGGCGCATGCTTGAGCGGGGGACCAGTCGACCGCCCGGTCAGTTGGCCTCGACGCGGAAGTTGTCCTTGAGCAGCAGGCGGTTTTCCGAGATCAGGTCCGTCACCTCCATCTGGAACGAGTACTCCCCGGCCGCCAACGTCTGAAGGGGAAAGGCGAAGAAGGCATTGACCATCGAGTTGTTCTCGACCCGCCTCGGCTCCAGCTCCTTGGCCAGATCGTCGACCAGCGTTCCATCCTTGGAGACCACGCTGTAACGGAACCTTACATCCGCCGTCTGGGTCGCCATGTCCTGGGACAGATTGTGAACCTCGAGATAGACCCCCAGCCGGTCGGACGGAGTGAACCGGCCGTCGATGCTGGGGTAGACCTTCAATTCCTCGGTGACGACGAAGGGATCGACCAGCGATTCACCCGGCCGGACCGGCGCCGCCCGGTCCGCCAACACGATGGTTCCCCGGAGCTTCTCCGTCGGACCCGGCACCACGACCACGGTGTCCAAGGTTCCGGTCTTTTCCGATTTCACCTCCCGCACCACGAACTGGAGCTTGAAGCGGCCCCGCTTGACGGGAATCTTCCTTTGATAAAGGCGTTGGGCCATCCCGAGACCCGACGGTGCGGTGCGGAGCGTGGTGACCACATCGTCGTCGAACTCGTAGACCACCTTCCCGGTGAGGTCGGTCAGCCGCCCGTAGATGTGGGTTTCGGAACGCCAGATCTCTCCGGTCTCGGCGTAGTTTTCCGGGCTGACCTGGATCTTGGCCGTCACCAGCGCCAGGTTCAGGCTCTCGTGAACCGGGGTGATGTGAGCCACCACAGATACCGGAATCTGCTGGAACCGGACCCGGGTCTCCACCACCGTCCTCAGGTCGTCGAACCGGATCGTGGGCGGTTTCATGAGTTGGCTGTAACGGCTCAGGCGCTCCAGCGGCTGGTCCTGGATGCGCGTGCTGTGGATGTAAGGGTTGCCCGGATTGCCCAGGAAGCGCGCCCGGTTCATTTCCGCCCGGCTCACCAGCCCGAGTTGCTCGAAGGTGGTGGGGCCGATCCCCATCTCGAAGCCGACCTCCTTTTCCCACTGGTCCATGGCCAGCCGGAACTCGCCGCTGTTGAGACGGTCCACGAACTCCATCTCGATGTCCTGTCCCATCCCCTCGATATACCGGTACCACCAGATCTCGAAGGGAAAGGTGACCGCCGTGCCGCCTCCCTCGTAGAACTCCCGGGTATGGATCCCGCCGCTGGGGTTGCTCCGGATCTCGTCGGGGGGACCGAACTTGATGTAGATCTTCCCCCGATCCGACATCCAGCCGGGGAAACCCGCGGCAAAACGCTCGTTGGAGTACTTGATTCGCCGGTAATGCTCTTCCTTGAAGTCGTTGTAGGAAGTCCCCGGGGAGGGATCGCGCCGGACCCAGAACTGCTCGATGAACCGCTCCTTCTCCTCAGGCGTGACCAGCTTCTCGAAGACGGAACGCTCCTCCTTGGTGATGATGTAGACCACGTCTTCGTCGAGCCACTTCCTGAAGTAGTCCTGCTCCTCCTGCGCCTGTTTCGCCCGCTGATCGGCGTCCTCTTGCGACCCGGTCCGGAAACCGCCGGCCGCCAGACCCAGAAGGACCAAGACCGCTACGGGACCGCCTCTCCCTCTCAAGCTCGATGGCATCTGTCTCTTCCCCTCCGATCGGGCCTTTTTTGTGAACCCCCTGAATTCGTTCCCCTATGATATCAGCCCGCGGCAAGAATCGTCTCGGTGTCCGCCCGCCCCGCATCACGCCGAGCCGCCCGGACCCGGACGCGCCGCGGCGGTTTCAACCTCCCCTTCTCGTCAACTCCATCAGGACCAGTTCCCGGTTGCGCCGGGCATCGGGATAGTCGGGCCGGATCCGAATGGCCTCCGAGTAGTGGGAGATCGCTTCCCGAAGCCGTCCCAACGCCACCAGCGCATTGGCCAGGTTGTTGTGAGCTTCGGCGTACCCGGGCTTCAACTCCAAAGCCGAACGGTAGTGGGAGACCCCCTCCGCGGCGTCTCCTCTTCGGGTGAGTAGGTTTCCCAGGTTGTTTTGGGCCTCGGCGAAGTCGGGCCGCAGCCGCACGGCCTCCCGCGCATGCTCCAACGCTTCTTCGAGCCGGTTCTCCTCCACCAGGACGTTGGTCAGGTTGTGGTGCGCCTCGGAATAGGCCGGATCGAGTTCCAAGGCCTTTCGGAAGTGCCCGATCGCCTCCTCATGTCTTCCCACCTTGTCCAGGGCGTTCCCCAGGTTGTTGTGTGCGAAACCGTAGTCCGGTTCGATCTCCAGAGCCCGCTCATAGGCCTCCACCGCCTCCTGATGACGCCCCTGTTGGGCGAGACCGAAGCCCAGGTTGTAGTGGGCGTTGACCGATTGGGGATCGGTCCGGAGCCACTGGCGGCTGAAGGCCAGATTGTCGTGGAAGTAGGCGGACCGGTGGAAGCTGATGAATCCGGCGGCGCCGACCAGCAGGAGTCCCACTGCGGCAACGGTCCCGCCGGCCCGGCCGGACCGATCTCCCCGGGAAACCACCGCCGCGGCGACGGCGATGAGCGCCAGGGATGCCAGGAACAGGTAACGCTCGTCGTACTTGGCCTCCTGTTGGATGATGTTGGCGGTGGGCGCCAGGGTCACCAGGAACCAGCCCGACCAGAAGAGCAGAACGGGACGGCGCCGGGGCTCCAGGCGCAGGGCCAGGACCAGCAACCCGGCAACAGCAAGGCAAGACACGATCAAGCGGGGCCACGAGAGCCAGATCGGCAGAGTCGGTTCGTAGACCAGCTCGACGGAGGGAAGAAAGATCGTCTGAAAGGCGTAGCCCAGGCTGAACAGCGGACCGGTGATCTCGCCGAACGCGTATTCGGTTCCGCCAAAGAGCAGGTGGCGAATCCAGAAGTACCCCGCCAGGATCGGAAGCAGCGGCAGGTAACGGACGACCCACCGGCGGATATTCCAGCGGGGCGGGTCCGGCGTCATTCCGGCGAGGTCCGCCAGCACGAAGAGAGCGGGAATGACCACCGCCTGCTCCTTGCTGAAAAGGGCGCCGGTGAAAGCCACCAGCGAGAGTACCCGCCAGCCCCTGCCTCGCCGCAGATACGCGTAAACCGACAAGAGGGTCCAGAGCGAGGGCAACAGTGTCTCCCGGCCGGAGGCCGTGGGGTAGACACAGGAGGAGGCGATGGGATGCAGCGCGAAGAGCGCCGCTCCCAGGAGCGCCAGGGTCCTGGAAACCCCGAATACGGGGAGCCGAAGCAGGAAATAGACCACCACGGCGGCCAGGGCCATGAATGCGGCGTTCAGGAGGTGAAACGGCGCCGGATTGTCCCCGTGGAAGGTCTTCTGCAGCAGCAGAGTGGTCCGGGTGACGGGCCGGTAGTAGGGGAGGTTGGGGAAATGGCGTTCGCCGAAGATCCCGGCCACGTCGGCGAACGAGGCGGGCGCTTTCTGGTTGACGATCACCTCGTTGTCGTCGTAGACGAAATCGTTGGCCGCCGATGGGGCGTAGATCCCCAGCACCACCAGGAAGAGAAGCAGGGGGAACAGCCGGGAGGCGTCGAATCGGCTCGCCGGACGTGGCGGTTTCCGCCGCCGGGCGGCTCGGGACCGGGTTCGCCTGGATCGCCGGGCTCGCCGGGCCCGCCTCATCGGGGCGGGGACCAGATGACCGCTTTGGTGAAGGAGTTCTTCATGGCGACCCCTTTGTCTCCATAGGAGTCCCGTTCACCGTAGACGATGTAGTAGGCGGTGACGATCCTGCCGTCGGGCCTCTGGATGGAGACCGGATAGCCCAGGTCGCCGTGGTCGCCGTCCCACGCCAACAGGATCCTCTTCTTCGTGGACCAGGTCTCGCCCTCGTCCCGGCTGAACATGGCCTGGACCCCGTAGGGTTGATGGCGCACTCCGAAGGTCGCGAGAAGCCGCCCGTCGGCCAGCACCAGGAGATCCCCCGGATGTTCCGCCTTTTCGGTCAGACGGCGCGTTTCGCTCCAGGTCCGGCCTCCATCGGAGGAGAAGGAGAGGGAGGTCGAACCGCCCGTCGCGCGGAGGACTGCGACCAGCTTCCCGGAGGGCAGACGGGCGATGCAGAGCTCGTCGAAACGGGTGGCCACCGGGGCGTACTCGCCCCACGTCTTGCCGCCGTCCCGGGACCGCACCACCCAGGAGGTCGTTGGCGTCTTCCGGTCCCTGGGAAGCGCCGAACCGTATCCGGACAGGAGAACCGTCCCGTCCTCCAGCTCCACGGGCCGCCCGAAAGGGTAGAGCCAGTCGTGGGGCGTGGCTTCCAGCTTGACCGGTTCGGTCCAGGTGTGCCCGTTGTCGGAGGAGCGGATCACCCAGGTGTCGGCGCTCCATCCCTTTCCGGTGTAGCGCTCACCGGCCCAGGAATAGGAGACGATGCCGGCGATGACGGTGCCGTCCGAGAGGCGTCCCATGGCGTCGATGGCGTCGTCCCGTCCGGGAAGGTCGAACACGGTCACCGGCTTGCCCCAGGTGCGGCCGCCGTCGGTGGAGCGGACGAGGTCCACCCGGCCGGTCTTGCCCACGTGCGCGGCTCCCGCCTTCACCGAGACCAGCAGGTCGCCGTTCTTCAGGATCTCCATGCGCGGGAAATAGCCGCCCGGAGCCACCACCACCCGTTCCGCCTGCAACTCGTCCATGACGAAGGCCTCCTGGGCGAAGACCCCTCCCGCCAGGCACCCGGCGACTCCCAGGCAGACACCTCCCGCGCGCAGCCAGGCGCTTGGCGTTCGAACGGACCTGAACTTCATTTTGGACTCCTTCCATCCGAGAAAAGGCCGAGAGACCGGTTCATGATCTCCTGCCCCATGTTTCCCCCGCTCAAAACCAGGACCGTATTTCTCGGGGGAACCTTGCCTTCCAGAACCGCCGCCAGGGGAACGGCGCCGGAGGGTTCCACCACCAGTTTCTCCTCTCCCATGAGGTGGCCCACACTGTATAGGATCGAGTCTTCCTCCACTATCTCCACTTCGTCCACGTAGCGGAGAATCAGGGGGAAGGTCAGGCTTCCGGGCCGGGTGACGGTGAGGCCGTCCGCCACGGTTTCGGCCTGGTCCAGGGCCACCGGTTCCTTCTTCCGAAAGGAGAGGTACGTGGCGTTGGAGCCCCGGGGTTGAATCCCCCACACCTTGACCGCGGGTTTCCGTTCCTTGACGGCCATGGCGATTCCGCTGATGAGTCCTCCCCCGCTGATGGGAACCACGACGTTCTCCACCTGGTCCAGTTGCTCCAGTATCTCCAGTCCGGCGGTGCCGTTTCCGGCCACCGCGGCGGCGTGGTCGTAAGGATGGACCGTGCTTCGGTTCTCCTCCTCCCGGATCTGCCGGACGGTGCGGTCCCGGGCCTCGAAGCGGCTCTCGCAGAACACCACCTCTCCACCCCAACGGCGAGTACCCGCCACCTTGAGAGGGCTGGAACTCTCCATCATCACGATCTTGGCCGAGAGACCCAGCATCTTGGCGGCGTAGGCCACCGCCTGGGCGAAGTTCCCGGAGCTGGAGGTGACGATGCCCCGTTCCCGCTGTTCCTGGTCCAGTTGGACCATCTGGTTGTAGGCGGCCCGGATCTTGAAGGAGCCGGTCACCTGCAGGTTCTCGGCCTTGAAGTGGAGCCCGGGATCGAGCTTGGACTGCACCAGCGGAGTCACCCGGGCCACCTTCGCCAAGCGTCGCCGGGCCTCCAGGAACCGGGCCGGAAAGTCGGAACGCAGATTCTCACAAGTCATGTTCCCCGGCCCTTTCCCGTCATGGCGTCAGAAACGACCGGGTCTCGCTCCGGGCCACGGCGTCGCCGTTGATGCCCACCAGACGATAGTGGTAGCGGGTCGCCGGCTCCAGGCCGTCCAGATCGGCGAAAACGGAGCGGGGGGTGATTTCGGCGCCGGCGTAGGCCAACGGGGTTTTCATCCCCCAACCGGAATCGGCGCCGTATTCGAAGTGATAGTAGGTGACCATGCCCATGGGGGAGAGCCTTCCCTGCAGTCGGGCGGTGGTCCCGGTCAGGCGAAGAGGCTCCAGCGCTCGCAGGTGGGGGCGGCGGTCCGGGGAGAGGACGAAACTTCTGGTTTCGCCGCGCGTCACGCCTTCATCGCCAGTGGCCACCAGCCGGTAGTAAATGGTGTCGCCCGGCCGCAGGTCCCAGACATCCTGGTTCACGTTGTAGACGTCGTCGTCGGGAAGCATCCTGGCGCCGCTGCCGAAGACCTCGATCTCCCCCAGGCCCCAGCGCCGGGAACCGTAACCCGACAGCACGCGGACCTTCAGAAAGGAGGCCTCGACCGACAGCCCGGTCTTGGTGTCGAGGGCGAAATTGTCGTTGGGATGCCCCTTTTCGGGCAGTGTCATCCGGCAGACGGGCGTGAACGCCTCTCCGTCGGTGGACACCGAGATCTCAAGTTCCCGGCTGGGCCACTCGGGATTCTGGTGCGCCTGAATCGTCTCGACGGTCACCGGATCCTGGAAACCGTAGACGAAGTCCAGCGGTGCGGACGGACCCTCCGCGCTGCGCCAGGTCTTCCCTTCCCCGTGCCGCCACCCGTCCGTCAGGTTCGCGGGATCGCCGTGGCCGCCTTGCGGCCAACGAATCAAGCGGCCGCCGTTGCTGTCCAAGAGGAGGGACTCGTTGCGGTAGGTCAGCTCGAACTCGTCGAAATGGAGGGCGCCCACGGGAGGATTCTGGGGATCCACGAACGCCAGCAGGTGAAAGAAGTTGTTGTTGTTGTGCCCCAGGGCCTGGTCGATGGACCAGTATTCGTAGCGCTCCGAGGCCCGGCCCTGACCGATGTTCTTTCCGCCGTAGGTCCACTTCTCGGTGTCGTTCTCGAGACGGTAGGCGACCTGGTGCCAGTTCCCGTCCAGGAGCTGACCGGTGAGGCTGACGCCGCTGTAGGCCCAGTTGGCGCGGCGCCATCCGACCTGGTTTCCCCACCAGGAATTGCTCTGGCTCTGAAGCCACCAGATCAACTCCGATCCCCGGGGGTCCCAACCGTCTCCCCGGACCCAGATGGAGACTCGGGCGTCCCGCAGATCGGGGTCCGCCCCCCCCAGAACCGTGTTTCCCTCCTGCCGCCACTGGGCCAGCAGGCCGGTCCGGAGATATTTGACCAGGTGCAGAACGTCGGCGGCCATGTGGTTGAAATCGTTGTTGGTCGCCGGCTGCCGCCATTCGATATACCCCCCGGAGGCCCCTCCCTCCGGATGATGAATATGCTCCTGAGCCCAGCTATCCCAGGCTCCGGCACCCTCATCCCAGGTCTCCCGGTAATGGGCCGCCAGACGGGGCGGCAGCGGTCGTTCCCGGGTCCTGAACCCGAACGACGGAGTGGGTCCGTACTCGAAATGCCAGGTGGTGTAGATCCCCTTGGGGTGGATCTCGCCGTTGAGGCTCAGGGCGCCCAGGCCCAGGGGCGTGGCGCTTCCGGTGGTGGCGGTTGGAGCCTCGCCGCAGGAGGCGAGAAGGAGCGCGCCCGGGACGTAAAGCAGAAGGAAACGTCTCATTTCGAACTCCCGGCTTCGGCGCAGGTGAAGGAATAGAGCTTGGAATTGGTGGCGTAGATCCGGAGCCGGACGGCCCGGCCCTTCAGGGAGGAGAGATCCCGGCCCCCTTTCCACTCGGCCGTGTGACGAGTGGAATTTCCACGAATCCGGACCGCGTCCGCCTCGCCGAAACCCTCCAGCGGCCGCCCCTCAGGATCCAGGATCTCCACCCAGAATTCTCCTCGAGTGGCGTCCGCGTTGATCAGAACGCGACCTCCGCGGAAGGTGAACGGACGGGTCAGCAGGGACCCGAGCGAGGAACCGCTGTCCAGGGAGACGAATCCGTCCCGGCGGCATCGGGCCAGGGCCCCGAATCCGGTCCCGTTCCGGAGCCAGCCCTGTTCGGCCGCGGTCTCCGGGACGGCCTCCACCGCATGGGTCAGGAGCGTCGCATCCTGCGATGTGAGGACATGCGGACGGTTCCCGGCCGCGTAATAGACCCGGATCTCGTCGCCCACCAGAAGCGGCGTGAGCGCCCTCACCTGATGGGAGTCGAACCGGTCCGGAAGCCCGTACGTGAGAATGGGATGCCGCCTCCCCGCGCGCCGCCAGCCGACCCCGTCGCGGCTGAAGGCCAACTGGACGTCGATCATGAGGGAATCGGGATGATAGACGGAGAGAAGACCCCAGTAGACGCCCCGATCCCGGAACACAGCCATTTTGTAGAACTGGGTCCCGGGTGGATCGCTCGGATCCGGCGTGAGCACCGGAGTGGGGATTCGCCAGTCGACGAAGTCGGTGCTGTGTGAGAGCCCGATGTCCGAGAATCGGTCGCTGGGCCGCATGAAGGCCACGTACCTGTCCCATCGTTCGTCCCACCCCAATAGAGTATGAGTGTCCCCAATTCCATCGTGAGTCCCCTGGCCCCGGGTCTGGGAGAGGAGCGGACTCGACGGCTGAAGACTCCACCGAAGGCCGTCGGGAGAAAATCCCACCAGTAGGCCGGCTCGTCCTTTCTCTTCGATTCTGCCGTGTCCCAAGGCCTTGAAACGGCGCCCGGGATCGGTCTCATTGGCGTCCAGCAGCACCCGGCTGACGGGATAGGGAATCAGGTTGTTGCGGCGGGACCCGGCGAAGGAGGCCAGTCCCAGGTCGGGCTTCTCCCATGCGATGCCGTCGCGGGAAACGGCGTAGGCCCAGCGGTCGGTTCCGCGGCGGGGACTCGAAAGCTCGTCCCGGCACCGGTACCACATCTTGAAGCGCCGGTCCGCGTCATCGAAAAGGACGGTGGCCGGCAAGGTGGACCGTCCTTCCCAGGGCCGCTGAGGACTCAACACCGGGTTGGCCGCATGCTTTTCCAGTGGATTGAGCCGTCGCTCGAGGGCCTCGGTTCTCTCCAGAACGAAGTTGTCCACCAAGACCTGGGTCTCGTGGCCGATTTCCAGAACCGGAGGAACTACGGGAACGGGCTGTGTGCAAGCCCAGAGCAGTCCCGGGAGAATCAGTCCGGCGGAAAGACGCAGTCGAAGCATCAATCGACCTCCTCGATCCGTTTCATGGCGGCGTCGAGAGCCTCCGCCAAACCTTCAGGCCGCGACCCGCGGGCCTGCGCATGGCGGGGACTGCCCCCTCCCCGGCCGGCGATGAGAGGGGCGGCCTTCCGGATCCAGTTGCCCATGTGCCAGGGCAGGTCCTCCGAACGGGCGAAGACCAGAGCCGGAGATTCGCCTTCCAGTCCCAACAGCGCCAACCGCTTTTCTCCGTCCTGGACCAGTTTACGGCCCAGTTCCCGCGCGGCCTTCATGTCCATCCCGGCCAGCACGCGCCGGACCACTCGAATGCCCTCCACCTCCGCTGCACCGCCCAGCAGCCGGGCCGCCTCCGAATCCAGGTAACGGTCCTGCACCTCCGCCAACTTTTTGCGCAGCCCTTCTTCCCGCTCCAAACGCTCCATGGCGGCCTCCACCACTTCCCGGTCGGGACGGGAATAGAGGCGGGAGAGCCGATAGACGGCCCGGTTCTTCCAGCGGTAGTCCCGGAGCGCTCTCCATCCGCAGTAGAACTCGACCCGGACCCGCTTCTTGGCCCGCTCCCAGCGCCGGATCTTGATGAGGCCCACTTCCCCCGCCGAGCGGCAATGGGTTCCCCCGCAGGCGGAAAAATCGAAGTCCGAGACCTCTACGATCCGCAGCGTACCCTTCCGCCCGGACGGCTTTCGAAGGGGAAACTCGCTCTGGCGGCCGGCGTCGACCAGGTGGACCCGGATGGGCCGGCACTCGACGATGATCCGGTTGGCCGCGTCTTCCACCTCGTAGATCAGCTCCGGGGTCAGCGCATCTCCCGTCAGATCGATGGTGCACAGCTCCCGGCCGAGGTGGAAAGAGACGGTGTCCCAATCCAAGACCCGGATAAAGGCCTGCGACAGTATGTGCTGGCCGGTGTGCTGCTGCATGTGGTCGAAGCGCCGCTCCCAGTCGAGCCTGCCATCCACCACCTGACCTTCCGCCAGGCCCTCCTGCTCCAGCAGGTGCAGCAGCCGGCCGCCTGAGTCCGCCAGACCCACTACCGGCAACCCCTCCAAGAGGCCCCGGTCCGACGGCTGCCCTCCTGAGGCGGGATAGAAGCAGCTCCGGTCCAGCACTACGGCCGGATTCCCCTTCCAGCGGTCCACACCGGTGACTCGCGCGCGGAAGTCCTTGAGATAAGAATCCTGGTGATAGAGTCGCTGGGTCATGGAACGACTGCTCCGGCCGATTCCGGCCAAGCTCCGGAAATCACGAAGAACTCCCCGGTTCCTGGACCGGAGGCAAACATGCTAACATGGACCAATTATTGGCCAATGCGTATGTTCCATTCTCACGAACAGACTCGGGAAGGTCTGAAGGAGGTCACATGAGAAGAGTTCTCCTGTTCTCGTCTTGCGCCGCATTGCTGGTGCTTCTCACGGGTTGCGACAGCCCGCCGGCGTCGGAACTCGACGCGGCGCGCCAAGCTGTGGACGCGGCCCGGGCCGCGGAGGCCGAAACCTATGCGCCGGATGAGATCGGCAAGGCGTCGGCGACGGTGAACGAGGCCGAAGCCGAGATCGCCGTGCAGGATGACAGCTTCGCCCTGACCCGAAGCTACGATCAGGCCAGGGAGCTCTTGAGCCGCGCCACTTCCGAGGCTGAAGCCGCAACCGCGGCGGCCGGTGAGAACAAGATCAAGGTCAAGGGTCAGTCGGAGGCGGCCAACGAAGCGGCTCAGGCCGCCATCGAAAACGCCCAGGGCATGTTGCGCAAGGCGCCGCGGCGGGGCAAGGCAGCTCGCGAGAGCGTGGCCGCCCTGGAGGCCGACGTGGCCTCGGCCGAGGCCACGCTGGCTGGCGCACAGCAGGCCTACGATGCGGGCAAGTACATGGACGCCTTGAATCAATTCGGCGCAGTCAAGCGGAAGGCGGACGGCGTCAGCTCCGAGATTGAGCAGGCCATTCAGCAAAGAAGGCGACGCTGACCCGAGCCCTTCTCCTGCTTGGCGCCGTCATACTGGGGGCTTCCGCCTTTTCCAGCCCCGAGAGCCGGTTTGAAGCGTACGGCGCCAGCCCCGCCCCGGCGGCGCGGGATTCTGCCAAACCCGAGGTCCGTCCGCCGCGGGGGCGCATTATTCTCATCGACACGGCGGAGAACCGCCTCTACGTCCGTCACGGGCGGCGGGTCCTCCTGGATGCCCTGTGCGCGACGGGAAGCGGACACCGTCTGATCTCCGGCGACCGGGAGTGGACCTTCGAGACTCCCCGGGGTGAATTCCAGATCACGTACGTGACCGAATTCCCGGTCTGGCGCAAACCGGACTGGGCATACGTGGAAGAGGGCGAACCCCTTCCCGAGCGGGACGGCGACCGGATGGAATACGGCGTATTGGGAAGTTTCGCCATGGGAATCGGAGACGGCTACTACATCCACGGGACTCTTTACACGCGGCTTCTGGGACAGAACGTGACCCACGGATGCATCCGGTTGTCCGAACCCGACCTGAACAAGTTCGTGGACCTGGCTCCGTTGGGGACTCCGGTTTTCATCTTCTGATGGGGAGGCGGCACCGGCTCCTCTCCACGGTCCTGTTCCTGGGGCTGTCTTCAGCCGCATGGTTCTACTCCGCACAGAGCGGCCCGCGAGTGGAAATCTCAGTCGACACAGCGCGGATCGTGCAACGGGGACTCGTGCTCAAAGAGATTCCCATACGGCGGTCCAACCGCGGCTCCGGCCCCGTTCGTTCCTCCCGGGTTTCCAAGCTGGACCCTCCCCGTCCCGTGGAGGAAATTCGGGTTGCCCGGGGAAGACCTGCTCCGCTGATCTCCCGCCGCGGCGTCGACACCATGCCCGGCACCTATGCCGTGGAGTTGGAGAACGGATCGGTCCTGTTCGTTGCACCTCCGGATCTGACCGGATTGACCTGGCAGAAGCGCTCCCAACGGCGGCTGCGCCTGATCCTGGCGCAGTTTCAATCCCTGGTGCGCGAGGTCTCGGTCCTGCAACTGGAGATGGAGGAACCGGCCGCGCGACGACTCTACTGGGTCCTGCGGGAGGGGACGGAAGTTTCGTATTGAACCGGGTATGACCACTTTTCGAAAGGGATCAATGCGGGACGGAAATGGAAGGCGAATTGGAACCGGGACGAGGATCCCGGCACTGGCGATCCTGATCCTGTTGGCCTGCGTCCCTGCTGACGGCTTGGCCCAAGCCGCCGAGACCAAGGACCCTTCCCCCACCGCCGCCATCGGCGATCTGGCCAGCCCCGACCGCAAGGTGCACCGGGCCGCCGCCCGCAAGCTGGAAGCCAACTGGCATCCGGGATTCGCCCCCATGCTGGTGGAGATTCTCATGCTGATACCCCCCGGTGACGCCCGCGGCAACAACGTCCTGAAGCTCCTGCGCAAAGGGACGGGTCAGAATCTGCCGGCGGACACCGACCGCTGGTGGCGCTGGATCTGGAGCCGGGAGGAGCAGGAACATCCCGAATACGCAACTTTCAAGGCCACTATCTACTCCTTCAGGGACAAACGCTTCGCCCGCTACTTCGTCCCCGGAACCCCGCGCACGATTCGTCTCGACGAGGTGGTCTGGGGCGGCGTGAAGAAGGACGGCATTCCGCCGTTGGAATATCCCAAGATGATTCCCGCCGCGGAGGCGGACTACCTGAAAAACAACCACATCGTCTTCGGCGTCTACCTGAACGGCGAGGCCAAGGCCTATCCCAAGCGGATTTTGGCCTGGCACGAACTCTTCAACGACCGTGTCGGTGGCATCGACGTCACCTGCGCCTACTGCACCCTGTGCGGCGCCGCCGTCCTCTACGACCAGAAGGTGGGAGACCAACAGTTCAGCTTCGGGACCAGCGGCTTCCTCTACCGTTCCAACAAGCTGATGTACGACCGCCAGACCAACACCCTCTGGTCGGCCCTGGAGGGGGTTCCCGTCATGGGCTCCCTGGTGGGCTCGGAACTGCAGTTGAAACGCCTGCCCATCGTCACCACCCGCTGGAAGGAATGGCGGCGGCGGCACCCGGAGACAAAGGTCCTGTCGCTGGACACGGGCCATCGGCGGGACTACGGGGAGGGGGTCGCCTACCGGGAGTATTTCGCCACCGACCGGCTCATGTTCCCCACCCCCTTTCAGGACAAGCGCCTGAAGAACAAGCAGCAGGTCCTGGCCATGCTCATGGACGGCGAGGCGGTCGCCTGGGACACCCGGTTCCTGCGCAAGCGCCGGGTGCACCAGGATCGGGTGGCCGGGCAGGAGCTGGTCATCCTCACCGACAAGTCGGGGGCCAACCGGGTTTACGACGCCACTGGTGTCACGTTCACCAAGTGGGACCGGGATTCCAGGGTCAGGGACAAATCGGGACGGCAGTGGGAGGCGACGGAGACCGCCCTGCTGGGACCGGACGGCGAGAAACTCATCCGCTTGGCCGCGCACCGCGCCTTCTGGTTCGGCTGGCGCGCCCAGTTTCCCAACACCCGGCTGGTCAAGTAACCGGGCCGGGCGCCGCGCGCAACGTGACGGCGTCCTCAAGGCAGAGGTTCATCACCGGCGTCAGCTCCCGGAAGACGGCCAGCATGCCGGCCGCCAGGTCGGGTCCCGCCGAGCCTTCGACCTCTTCCGGCGTCATGGGATAGTGCAACTGGAATACGAACCACTGGTCCGGCGGCGCTTTCGCAATGATTTCTCGAAGGTCCGATGCCGGAGGCAGGCGTCCGGAGAAGGATTGGAGACCGGTTCCGAACGACCCCAGAGTCACCTGGAAACCGTCTTCTTCGACGGGTCGGCGGACCTCCCGTTCCCACCATCCGTTCGGCGCCAGACCCTGCCGGAGCCGATGCCAGTCCCAGTCCGGCCGCAGCCGGTAGTCTTCCTGCGAGTCCGGCGCCTGGATCAACCCTCGTTCCACATGAAGCCCGGTCTTGAACAGTTCCTCCTCCCGGTCGACCATGATGAAGAACTTGGCGCTGGAGAAGTTGCGGCCACCCGAGATGGGCTTGGCGCGCCGGTTGGCCCGCGGCAGGAAACAGATCCATTGCCAGTAGACGCCGCGGCCCCAGCGGTCGATGATGAAGTCCTGCCCGTAAAGCTGCTGCAGGGACAGCTTCAGGATCTGCGTGATGCGGGCCCGGGGCTCCAGGTGCCCCACCCGGATGCCTTTTCGGAAATCCAGAAACTCGGCCTTGAACGCATTTCCCAGCATCTGGCGCCCCTTCCCGCACCGCGCTTGAAGCGGTACGGTCCCGCCTGGGAGTCTGGTATCATTCCTCCACTTCGCGGTCAATTTCCCCAGGTGACATCCTATGCGGTTGCAGCGCAGAGTGGCCATTGTGACCGGAGGAAGTTCGGGAATCGGCCGGGGCATCGCCCTGGAGCTGGCCCGGGAGGGCGCCGCGGTGGCGGTCGCCGACATCCGGGAGACGCCCAAGGTCGGCCGTTACTACGAGACCGAGCCCCGCAAGCCCACCGTGGATGAGATCCGGGGGCACGGCGGCCGGGGGATCTTCCTCCAGGGCGACATCGCCTGCGAGGATTTCGTCCGACAACTCGTGGACACGACGGTTGAGGAATTCGGGGCGTTGGACATCCTGGTCAACAACGCCGGCGTCCACATCCCGGGAACGTCCCAGACCCTGGCCGTGGCCGACTGGGACCGGGTCCTGTCGATCAATCTCCGGGCGCTCTTCCTGACCACGAAGGTGGCGGTTCCTCATTTGAAGCGCTCCTCTCACGGGCGGATTATCCATATCTCTTCGGTGAACTACAGAGGCGGAGGAGCGGGTCCGGTCTATGCTCCCACCAAGGCCGCAGTGGTGAACCTGGCCCGCGACACGGCCGTGGAGTTGGGTCCTTTGGGCATAACCGTCAACGCCGTCTGTCCCGGCTTCATTGAAACGGCCAACCAGGACTACCTGACTCCGGAACAGATCGAGGACGGACGCCGGCGGACGCTCCTGCCCCGATTCGGAACTCCCCGGGACATCGCCCGGGCCTGCGTCTTCCTCGCCTCCGACGACGCGTCCTGGATCACCGGCTCGGCGCTGGTGGTGGACGGCGGCTGGATGGCGACGGTATGAGCATCCTCGCGAGGTCCGCTGCTTGAGTTCCCGTCCGTTCCTGCTCTCGGCCACCGTCGATTTTCCGGACGATGTCCGCTACGGGCCCTACAGCCTGGAGCTCCTGGAGGAAATGGTCCTCCAGATCAAGAGCCTGGGGGTCCGCAGAATCTACTGGCTCTACTACGGCGACGAGGAGGCCGACTCGTACTGGGCGGGCAACACCTTCGACTACATGCGGTACGGCCGGGCCACCGTGGATCGAATCGGCGAGCCTCTGAAGGCGGTGACCCCCATCGCCCACCGTCACGGACTGGAAATTTACGCGGTCCTGAAGCCCTTCAACACCGGCTTGTCGGGCACCTATCCCCAAGGGTCCCCCCAGGGTAACCACACCCGTGTCAACCGAATCGGGGGTTGCCTCCAACAGGTGTTCCCCTTCGTGGAGCGGTTTCCCCACACTCGAGTCGCGAGACGTCCATGGGACGCCCCGCCGAATCTCGATGCCGTTCCGATCCGGAAGATCCGGCTTCTGAAAGCGGACGACTCGCCCACCCGCATCCGCAAGGAGCATCTCCAGATCTGGACCAGCGCCGACAACCACCGCTACCGGCGGCAACCGGTGGACTTCTCCCTGGCGGACCGGGTGGAGCCGTCTCCCCGGGAGGTCCGGGAGTTCTTCGGCGGCCTGTTGACCGCTTCCGGCGCACCCGTGCGGACCCTGACGCTGGAGGGACTCGACCTCACCGAGCGCTACATCCTGGTCACCACCGACTTCCAGGACCGGGAGGGAGACTTCGGCAACGCCCCCTCGGCCATGATCGAAGCCTACGGCCCGGGTCCGGATCCGCTGCCCATCGTCATCGCCACCCGAAGCGCCATGTGGATCCGCCCCCGGGATTTCCGCACCGGAGGATTGGAATTCGACTCGGGGATGGGACCGTTCCCGGTCCAGTTGGACACCGACAACGCCTCCACCGACGGCACCATGTTCGGCATCGTCACCAAGTCGAAATGGAACTGGGGCGGTTGCATCGCCTTCGCCCGGGGACGAAACGGCACGCTGGCCTGCACTCCCTGCGCCGTCTACCCCGAGGTGGAGAAGCTCTGGACCGGCTGGGTGGACCGGCTCCTCGAAGCGGGCGTGGACGGAGTGGACGTCCGGGTCTCCGCCCACGGGTCGCTGACGGACGAACCCCTGGAATATGGCTTCAACCCCCCGCTGTTGGAAGAGTACCGGGAGAGATTCGGACGCGAGGTCGGAAATACGGATGGGGATCGCGCACGGCTCGCCCGGCTCCGGGGCCGCCACTACACCCGGTTCATCCGCGAGGCCAGCCGCCGGGTCCGGAGCGCCGGCAAGAAGTTCCAGGTCCACGTCCACGCCGAAGCCTTCGGGCCCGACCCATGTCACGGTCAGCTCATGGGCTTCCCCGCCAACCTGGAATTCGACTGGCGGACCTGGCTCCTGGAAGGACTGGCCGATGGCATCACGCTCCGAACCACCTGGTTCGAGGCGCCGGAGGCGGACCGGGGCCTGCTCCACAACGCCCTGGACGATTCCGTAGTGGAGGAAGCCCTGGCGCTCTGCAATCGCAGCGGAATCCCCGTCTACCTCAACCGCTACCTGAAACGGACCGTCTCCATGCAGGAATACATCTCCGACCTGGAGCAGATCTACCACGACCCCCGATTCGCCGGCTTCGACATCTACGAGTACGCCCACCTCTCCAGGCCGAATCCGAAAGGCACGAAGATCGTCCCCGTTGAGGATCGGATGGAGAAAATCCGGAACACCGTCAGGCGCCTGGGAATTCTGTAGCTGGGGACGGCGACATCCTTGTCGCCGGGGTAGTGCACGACGGGCGGAGCTTCCACGCCGACCAGGCAGGACTCAAACAGCAGGAGCCCCACTCGGGCTGGATTGACAGATCATGTTTTTCGCCGATCGAGGGTCATCAGAATCGGTGGGAGGAGCAGGAGATCCGCAAGCAGCGCGAAGGTGATGGCGAGCGCGACCATGAAGCCGAGCTGCGCACCGGGCTCGTATCCGGACGTGGAGAACACGAGGAAGCCCGCCACCAGAATGGCCGTGGTCGTGCCCAACGCTCGACCCACTGCGCCAAACGTGGTGCGAACCGCCTCGGATGCCGAACGCCCTTTTTGCCGGTCTCTCATGTAGTGGGTCATAAAATGAATGGTGTCGTCCACGATGACGCCGATGGCGACCGCGACCACCACGGAGCCGCCGAGTCCGACATTGCCATGGAGATATCCCCACAAACCGAACAACAGCACCGCCGGGATGAAGTTCGGCACAAGACAAACCATTCCGATGAGCACGTTTCGGAAGACCAGGAGCAGGATCACTGAAATCAGTCCAGCCGCAAGGATCGTCCCCTCCAGCATGCTCCAGGTGTTATCGCTCGACATGTGGGCGGCGATCATGGTGAAGCCCGAAGCCGGCCCGGAGAGCCCGGGTGCGTTGGCCTCCAGCCAGTTCCGGGCGCGCGCGTCGAGGTCGAGATGCTCCACCGTGGATGTTTCCTTGAGCACCACGGTCATCCGTGTCGCGGATTTGGCGATGTCCACCCGATCATTGAGATCAGCGCCGAAGGGCAGCGAGAACTCGTAGAGCAGCAGGAACTGTGCCGCGAGTTCGGCATCGTCCGGTATCCGGTAGAACGCGGGATCGTCCCCGTGCAGGTTCCGGTTCACGCGCTTCATGATGTCCGTGAACGCCTGCACGTGATGCACTTCGGGCTGGTCGCGGCACCATTCGGCGAACGCATCGACCGTACGCAGATATTCAGGATCCGTGATGCCGCCCTCGCGCTCCGAGTTCAACGAGTATTCGAGCCGGTCGATCCCCGTCAGATTCGCGGTGACAAAATCCGTATCGGTGCGGAAAGCATAGTGATCATCGAAATGGTGCGCCCAGTTGTCGCTCAACTCGTTGCGGGGAATACCGGTCGCCAGCGCAACAACCACGAAGATGGAGGACCAGAGAACCAGTGCCCGGTGCGCGACCACGAAATCTCCCAGACGGTCGAAGAAAGGCGACCTCCCGGGACGGGCGGGCCTCGCCCGCAGGGGCAGGATCGAGAACAGCGCGGGCAGAAGCGTTACCGAGTAGACGAAACCGAACAGCACACCCAGTGCCACCAAATTGCCAAGGACATGGAACGGCGGCGAATCCGACATGTTCAGGCTGAGGAATCCTATCGCCGTGGTGGCGGATGTCAGAAACACCGGATACAGATTGTCACTAAGGGATGCCCTGATCGCCGCGTTGCGTCCCTGCCACCGGCGGAGGCCGGCCAGCACCATGGTCGCGATATGAATCGCATGGGCGACGCCGACCGTCACGATGATGATCGGCACGCTTGCGCTGATCGGCGTCAGCAGGACGCGCGACCAGCCCGCCACTCCGAGGGTGCTGAGCACAACGAACAAGAGCAAAACGGCGATGGCAAGGGTAGCGTACACCGAGCGCAGGATGAGGACGGTAATGGCGAGGATGACCAGGAATGCGATGGGAATCTTCTTTGCGTCATCCTGCGCCGCCTCGGTGAAGGTCTGGTTCAGGATCACATTCCCGGTCAGGAAGTAGCGTAGATCCGGATGGGTCGCCCTGGCGTTGTCGAGCAAGTCTCGGAGATGGCTCGAAATCTCTGCCCAAGCCGCTTCCTTCGGCTCGGGCAGAGCGAAGCTGATGGCCAGTCCGGTCGTGCGGCCATCACCGGAAATCAGTTGCCCGACGAGTTCGGACTCGTTCAGAGCGATGGTCCGGACCCGCTTGAGGTCATCATTGCTGAAGGACTTGGCGTCCGCTACGAGTGGGGCAATGGTGAGTTCGTCCCCCTCCGCCTCGCTGTGGAAATAGTTGGTGAGCGAATTGACTCGGACGGAGTACGGCGTCTGCCACGCAGTCTCAGTCAGCTCTTCGATCGCGGCGAGGGTATCGCGGGTGAACACCGTCCCCCCACGCGGGGAAATCGCGATCAGCGCCGACCTCGACGCGACGTAGGTGTCCTGCAGCTCGTCGAACGCAAGGAGGTCAGGATTGTCCTCGCCGAACAGCACGCGATAGCTGCTGGAAACGGTAAGACCAGACATGCCCGCTGCCGTCGCAAGCATGACCAGCGCCGCGAGCACGATAACCAGCCACCGACCGCGAAGAACAAAATCGATATAGCGGTCCATCGGTGTCATCGACCGGCTTCACTTTCTTGGGACGCCAACATGTCCGCAACCTCCGTCGCCGCGTTGACGCCACTGGCCAGGGCCCCGCTCACCGACGGCACTCGCATGTAGTCACCCGCCAGGAAAAGGTTTTTCACCTCCCCGCCGAGTTGACGGCGCATCTCCGTGACCGCCTTGAACATGCCGGGCGGCATCATGCATACGGCCTCCCTCCAACGGTAAACACGCGTGAACACCCCCTCGTCGTCGCCGGGAAGTGCGGAACCGGGAGGGGGATTGCGTCGCGCGTCGCCGAGCATCCGGCGCTTGATCTCCTCATCGTCCAGCGGAAACAGCTCCTCCGCGCGGTCGCGACCGACGAGCAGGTCGAGCGTGCTCTTGCCCCGCGGTGCGATGCCCGGAAGGTTGATGGACCGGTCCAGCAAGAGCGGGGTATCGTCTTCGGGGTACAGCGCGCCGTGCCAGCCCGGAGGAAGGGGCGCGTGGTCGAGTCCGATCACCACTCGACACCCGCGCGAGTAGGGGATCCCGTCGAGTGTGCGGCGAATCCCGGCCGGCAGGCCGGGGATGACGTCTGCCACCTTTGTGGCAGGAAGGGCGCAGATGACCGCGTCCGCCTCGATGGGGCCATCGTCGACCATCACGCTCGCCACGGCGCCGTCCCGGATAACCACGCGGCGGACGGGGGTCGAAACGCGAACGGCATCTCCACACGCGGCGGCCAGCGCGTGGGACAGAGCGCCTGCGCCCTTCTCCGGCACGTAGATCTGATCGGCCTTCAACAGCATTTCCGCCAGATAGGTCCGCATATACGCCGCGCCGGCATCTTCGGTGCGACCCATCGTCATCTCAAGGAATCCGGCCAGCGTGGTCTTCAGATAATCGGGCACGCCGATCCTCGCCAGGTAGTCGCCGAAGGTCTCCTCTCCGTCGATCTCGACGATCCTGCACTCGCTGGAGAAATTCAGGTACTCGGATTGCCGGTTGATCTCCCTGACCAGTTTCAGGATCGGCCGGACGACCCCGGGCGAGAGGAATCCCAGCGTCCAGAACGCCGGCAGGTTTCTGACGAGGGCGCCAACAGACTGGACCGGCGTCGTGAGCACCCACCGGCCGTTTCTGCGCCAGCCCAAGTTCATCTCCGAACCAACCAGGCGCAATCCCAACTCCTCGCACATGCGAAAGGCAACGTCGTATGAGGAGCAGAAGAAGTCCGCGCCTTCGTCCAGACAGAAACCGTCCACCCGGTCGCCGCCCAAGCGTCCACCCACACGGTCGTTGGCCTCGAACAGGATGGGGTCGATGCCGCGTTTCTTGAGGGTCCATGCAGCGCTCAGCCCGGAGGCTCCTCCACCGATGATGATGACCCTTTTCTCCCCCACGACAGTCTCCAAGTCGGTCGAACCTCCCGTGGCCCGCCGGACCATGCTTTTGCCGGTCCTTCTCTTGCGCCTTTGACGTTGCGGAGTTACTCGGACGACGGACACATGTGATCGGGCCTATCGATCAACAACTTGTTAAATTTATCACGAGACGGTTAACAATCGCAGCAGATGTGTCGTTATTAGGTGAAATTTCCGTTTCCATTAGCACCGATTATTAATAAAACTGACAAAGCGCCTCGATTTTTTGCCGGGATCGCAGGTCTTGGTGCGTGGGTTCAGGGGGTCAGCCTTCCGCTCGGCTCCAGAGTGGCCGGTGAACGTCCAAGAGACCGTTTTCCGGAGGCACCCCCTCCTTTGAGAGTTCGAAAACAGGGTTGTTGTGGCGACAGATGGCGACTACGTCGGATGTAATCGACCCAGGACCCGCCAGAAGACCCCCTGCTCGCGGCAGGCCGAGGTCAAGTGGATCCAGATAAGGAATCGGCGGTTGGGAAATCGCCCCTCCTATTCCTCGATCCTCCTGAGGACGTTCAGGTGGTCCCGGAAGCGGGACCTGAGGGCGATGAAATCCCGGTGCGAGAGCTGCAGTTCTTTGGTGATCTGGCGCATTTCGGCGTCCTCGGCCGTTGAGATCCCTTCATGGGAGGCCGACACCGCCAAGAGGCAACCCATCAGTTCCAGCTTCTGACTGCGGGTGGCGATGCGATTGAACTCGCGGGTCACGAGATAGTTGTCCGTGGCGCCGAAGAGCCGATTGTGGGTCTTTGCCATCTGAACCACCAGAACCGATTGCGACTCCGGCAGGCCCCCCTGCTCCCGGACGATCGTCTCCATCTGGACGACTTCCTCCGGACTGATCTCCAGATCGGCATGGGCCACGCGGTTCAGTATGTAGGAGAAGCAGGCGATGTATCGGGCTTCCGAGGCTTCCAGTTGATCCAGCTTGGCGGCGATCTCAAGGACGATGTGTCCCTCTTCGGCGGGCTCCTGGCGCGGTTCCAACTTGTTCAGGCCCAGAAGACGCCAGAGGCTCATTCCAGATCCGCCAAACCTTCGACCTCGGCCCAGGTCCCGGTGTCGATGGAGCGCTCACCCGCCAGTCCCACCAGATGGCTGCGGGCGACGGCCCGGACTCCGGCGCGCTGGGGGGCTTGACCGGAGACGGCATCCAGAAAGGCCGCGACGCATTCGCACATTCCGGGCCAGCCGGCGTAGGGCTCCAGTGCCGGGACCCGTTCGATATCCGGTTCCGGCCGGGTCAGGGTCCGCAACCGGATTTCGGCGGTGAAGAGATCCGCTTGCAGGTCACCTTCGGTGCCGGTGACCTCGAGGCTGGTGGTCATGCCAGGAACCGCCGAGATGTTGGCGTCGAAGCTGCCCCAGACCCCGTCGTAGTCGAGCTGGGTCAAGGAATAGGATTGCATCCGTCCCGGAAACCCGTGGCCGTCCTGCACCAGCACGCGCTTGGGGGAGGCTCCCAGCACTTGATCCAATGCGTCGACGTACCAGGGCGAGAGGGAGTGCATAAGACTGATCCCCGCCGACGGATCGGGGCTCCACGAGCCGCGCATCCGGATCATGGCGGTGCGGGGCTCGCCGATGGCGCCCTCCGCCACACGCCGGGCGGCGCGATGGATGACCGGAATGAACCGTAGCTCCATGTCGGCGTGGGTCACCTGACGGGCGCCCAGGAGACGCCGCAGGACGGGACGGACCCGATCCCGGTGATTGGCCACGGGAGGCTCGTGGAAGAAGGGGAGGCCCGATTCAACGGCGGCCAGCACCCCTTCCTCGTGCAAGGACGAGGGAAGAGCCAGGATGAGGGCGTCCACTTCCTCGTCGAAAAGGCCGGCGAAGCCGGAGTGGAGCGCGACGTGTGAGCCCAGTTCCGCCCGGATGCGGGCGCGAGTCGCCGGGGTGCGCGCCGCCGCGGCCACGATTCTCGCCCGGCCGTCCCGTTCCAGCGAAGGGATCAAGGCTTCGCGGGTCCATTCGCCGTAACCGGCGAGGGCGATTCGTATCAAGTCCAAGGACACCTCCTTTTTGGAGGTCACTCTAACACGGCCCCTTCACTTTCCCCATTTTGCCGGAGTGTCGCAGGAGGGGACGTTCTTGCCCCTCGTTCCCGGAATCGGCGGTTGGAAACCGCCGCTCCGCGGGGGTTGGAAATCCCCCCAACCGCGCCGGGGAGAAAAACCCCCAACCAAACCAAATTTACTAGGTCGCCGGCGTAAAAGGGAAGA
>JAPPLF010000100.1:0-129498 GCA_028874215.1 Acidobacteriota bacterium | reverse complement strand
CATTCCATATCCCATTTGTGGGGGGTGGCGCGTTGGTGGTCTTTTTCTGCCCCCTGTTCCCCTTTGGGGGGTTTTCCTCCCGCGCGGGCGGGGGGGTTTTCAACCCCCCGCTCCGCGGGGGTTGGAAATCCGCCGCTCCCATCCGTAGTAGACTGGGCGGCCTGGAATGCTGGGAGAACGAACGAGAACCTGGATCCCCATTCCGGGGAAACTCCAGGAAGCGGTCTTCGTGGAGCGCCCCAACCGCTTTCTGGTGAGGTGCCGGCCGCTCGGCGAGGCGGAACCGGTGGACGCCCATCTGGCCGATCCGGGCCGCCTGCGGGAACTCCTCATCCCCGGGGTCCGGATCTGGCTGCTTCCGGCTTCGGGCGCGAAGAGAAAGACCCGTTGGACCGCCCTCCTGGTGGAGAACCCCGACCGGTGCGGTCTGGTCTCGGTCGACACCCGGATCCCCAACCGGCTCGTCGGCCGCGCTCTGGCCCGGTCGGCTATCGAGGAGTTCGAGGAGTGGGAGCTCCGGCGGGCGGAAGCGGCGATTGGACGCTCCAGGATCGATTTCCTCTTGGGCCGAGAGGATGGGCGGCAACTGGCCCTGGAGGTGAAGAGCGTTACGCTGGTGGAAGACGGAGTCGGCCTTTTTCCCGACGCAGTCACCGCCCGGGGAGCCCGCCACGCCAGGGAGTTGGCGCACCTGGCCCAACAGGCCGGCTGGAGCGCCGCCATCCTCTTCGTGATCCAGCGTGAGGACGTCCGCCGATTCCGGGCGGCCCGCGAGTTGGATCCGGATTTCGCCGCCGCCCTGGACGAGGCCCGGGCCCGGGGCGTGCAGATCGTGGCGAGGCGCTGCCGGATCGACCTGGACCGGGTCACGCTGGGAGGAACGGTCCCCGTCAACTAGCCGAGGAATCGCTCATGTCACTAGAGAGTCACAACCTGCTGCGGGACAAACGGGGACTCATCTTCGGTCCCCTGAACGAACAGAGCCTGGCTTGGAAAATCAGCCTGGCCTGCCACCGGGAGGGCGCCCGGTTGGCCCTCTCCAACACCAGGATGGCGTTCCGCTTCGGCCCCATCCGGGAACTGTCCCGGACCTGCGGCGACGCCCCTCTCATCGCCTGCGACGCCTCGTCCTCGCCGGATCTGGAGAAGGCTTTCCAGGAGTTGAAGTCCACGCTGGGAAGGGTCGACTTCATCGTCCATTCCATCGGCATGTCTCCCAACGTCCGCAAGAAACGTTCCTACGGCGACCTCAACTACGACTGGTTCCACAAGACGCTGGACGTCTCGGCCCTCTCCCTGCACCGGATCGTGTCCGAAGCGCTCAAGTCCGACAGTCTCAACGACGGCGGCAGCATCGTGGCCCTGACCTACATCGGCGCGCAACGGATCTTCTCCCGTTATTCGGACATGGGAGACGCCAAGGCCCTGCTGGAGAGCGTGGCCCGGAGCTTCGGGTATCGGCTGGGCCAGCGGGGCATCCGGATCAACACCGTGTCCCAAAGCCCGACCCGCACCACCGCCGGGAGCGGGATCAAGGGATTCGACCGCCTATACGAGGCCGCGGAAAAGATGTCGCCCCTGGGCAATGCCCAAGCCGAGGACTGCGCCGATTTCGTGGTGGCGCTGGTCTCGGACCTGACCCGCAAGGTCACGATGCAGAATCTCTACCACGACGGCGGATTCAGCTCCGTGGGCATGAGCGACGCCCTGTTGGATGCCCTGTACGGGCCCGACGAGGGCTGACGGTCCCGGCGCCACCGGCCGGAGCTAGCCTCCGTTGCCTGCCCCCGGCGCCGAGAACTGGAGCTGGTGGAGGCGGCGGTAGAGACCGGACGTCTTCAGCAGTGTCCGGTGGTCGCCCTGTTCCACGATTCGTCCCGCATCCATGACCACGATCCGGTCGGCCCGCCGGATGGTGGACAGCCGGTGGGCGATGACCAGGGTCGTGCAGTTGGCCATGAGATGGTCCAGGGCCTCTTGGACCAGCCGCTCCGATTCGCTGTCCAGCGCCGAAGTGGCCTCGTCCAGAATCAGGATCGGAGCCTTCTTCAGAATCGCCCGGGCGATGGCCAGGCGCTGCCTCTGCCCCCCGGAGAGCTTTTCGCCCCACTCGCCGATGCCGGTCTCGTAGCCGGACGGAAGCGCGGTGATGACGTCATGGATGAAGGCCGCCCGGGCCGCCTCTTCGATCTCCTCCCGCGAGCAGTTTTCCCGGCCGTACCCGATGTTGTCCCGGACCGTGTCGTTGAAGAGGAAGACCTCCTGGGTCACGACGGCGACCTGATCCCGCAGGCTGTCCAGATCTACTTTGCGAATGTCGGTTCCGTCGACGGCGACCCGTCCCCGGCTCACGTCGAAGAACCTGGGAATCAGGCTCGCCAGGGTCGTCTTGCCGGCGCCGCTCGGCCCCACCAGGGCTACGACTTCTCCCCGGCGAATGGACAGGTCCACGTCCTGGAGCGCCGCCGCGGCTTCTTCCTGGTAGCTGAACGCCACGTCCTCGAACCGGATCTCCCGGCTCAGGGGAGGCAGCGGAGGCGCCTCGGGAACGCGGGGGACCTCCTGCCGGGTGTCCAGCAGTTGAAAGATGCGGGTGGAGGCGGCGAACCCGTGCTGGAAGTGCAGGTGCATGCGGGAGAGCTTGCGCAGCGGTTCATAGAGCCGGAACAGGGCGACGATGAAGACGACGAAGGCTCCCAGGCTGAATCCCTGTTGGATCTGACTGTGGGCGTACAGGAGAAAGGGCACGAACGAGACGTAACCGATGAGCTCGGTCAGAGGGGACCCCAGGGCGCCGATCCGGGCGGCCTGGACGTTGACCCGCACCTGCCGCCGATTCAGCTCGCGGAAGCGGCCGGCTTCGTACTCCTCCATGCAGAATGCCTTCACCGTGCGGTGGCCGGCGATGGTCTCCTGCAGCAGATGGCTCATCTCCTCCAGGTTCTCCTGACTCTCCTGCCCGGCCCGGCGGACCCGGCGCCCCAGCGCCAGCGCCAGCGCCACCACCAGCGGACCCACGACGCAGGCGAAGAGGGACAGCAACCAGTCGATGTAGATCATCAGGACCAGGAAACAGATGAACAGCGAGACCTGCCGCATCAGGTCGGTCAGCATGCGGCTCACCATGAGCTGCAACCGCTCGGTATCGACGACGAGGCGCGACATGAGGCGACCCGTGGGGTTGAGGGCGAAGAAGGAGAGGGACTGGTTCAGCAGATGGCCGTAGAGCCGCTTGCGCAGATCGGCCACCACGCGCTGGCCCGTGTAGCTCATGGAATATTCCGCGAAATAAAGGAACACCCCCTTGAGGAGCGAGAAGCAGACCAGGGCCACGGCGATCCGAGTGAAGTTGTCCTCGCCGATGTCCAGCAGGTCGCGGAGGAACGCGAATTTGTCCACGAAACCGCCCTCCGGACCCAGGGGGACACCCGCCCACTGGTTGAACAGGGGACCCAGCAGGAGGACGATTCCCATCTCCACGGCGCTGGTGACGGACAGCAGCACCAGGGCCAGAACCAGTAGCGGAGAATAGGGCCGAATGAAGGGGAAGAGCCGGCGAAGATCCCGCACGGTGCGGATTATAACAACCGGAATCGGGCCGCCCCGCAGCACCGCCGGACCGCATTCCGTGAACCGTCTCCTTCAACCCCGGCCGGGCCGGTTGACTTTGTCCGGGAGTCGGTTCTAACGTTTGCCTTTCACAAACTGTCGCAGGCGCCCGCCCACGGAAAGTCGAGGCAAGAATCATGGATGACTCCGGCGTTAAAGAGATCACGGAATACTCCGGCGTGGATTGGACCGAAACCACCGGCGCACGGCTGTATCGAAAAGCCAAGAAGCTCATCCCGGGAGGAGTTCAACTGCTTTCCAAGCGGCCCGAACGGTTCCTGCCCCGGCAGTGGCCCGCCTATTTCAGCAAGGCTCGCGGATGCGAGATCTGGGACCTGGACGGACGGCATTTCTACGACACCACCATCCACTGCGTGGGAGCCTGCCTGCTGGGATACGCGGACCCCGATGTGAACGCGGCCGTTCGAGGCGCCATCGACCGCGGAAACATGTCCACTCTCAACTCGCCCGCCGAGGTGGAGCTGGCGGAGCTGCTCTGCGAGCTCCACCCCTGGGCCGGCATGGTGCGCTACGCCCGCGCCGGAGGTGAAACCATGTCCGTCGCCGTCCGCATTGCGCGGGCCGCCACGGGGCGGGAGACGGTTGCCTTCTGCGGCTACCACGGCTGGAGCGACTGGTACCTGGCGGCCAACCTGGGGGACCACGACGCCCTGGACGGACTGCTCATGCCGGGCCTGAACCCGACGGGAGTTCCCCGCTCGCTGGCCGGCACCGCCCTGCCTTTCCACTACAACCGGATCGACGAATTGGAGGCCATCATCGACCGGACGGGAGGCAATCTGGCCGCCATCATTACGGAACCGCTGCGGGACGTTCCTCCGAAAGACGGGTTCCTCCACCGCATCCGCGAGCTGGCCGACCGGATCGGCGCGGTCATGATCATCGATGAGATCAGCGCCGGCTGGCGGTTCTGCCTGGGCGGCGCCCACCTGACGCTGGACGTTGAGCCGGACCTGGCCGCGTATTCCAAGTCCACCTCAAACGGCTATCCCATGGGCGCCGTGATCGGCCGCCGGGAGGTGATGGAGGCGGCCCAGAGTTCCTTTATCAGCAGCACCTACTGGACCGACGCCGTGGGACCCGCCGCCGCCGTCGCCGCCATCCGCAAGATGGAGCGGGTCCGCCTCTCGGAGCACACCATGAGGATCGGCGCCAAGGTCCACGACGGCTGGCGGAAACTGGCCCGCCGGCACGGAATCGACATGAAGCCGCACGGCCAATACCCCATGTCTCATATGGCCTTCGGGCACGGCGAGAAGAGTCTGGCGCTGCAGGCGCTGATGACCCAGGAAATGCTGGACCGCGGATACCTGTCCACGGGAGCGTTCACCGTCTCCCTGGCCCACACCGACGAGGTCATCGACGGCTACCTGGCGGCCCTGGACGAGGTCCTGGCTGTCCTGAAAAAAGCCCTCCGGAAGGACAACCTGGAGTCCAGGCTGAAGGGCCCCTTGCCGGAACAGGGATTCGGCCGGCTGACTTGAGAGTTTCCGGTCGGCGGCGGCCCTTGGAACCGCAATCCGCCCCCGGCTACAGCGTTTGTCTCCAGAAAGACAAGCTCAGCATTCATCCGCGAAAAGCGCTTCGGATTTCGCGTCCGCCAATCCCTAGGCGCATTTTTTTTGGCCATACGAAACTCGGCAATTTCATTCCAGGTGGTCATCGGGCGCCGGCGATTGGCCCCCGTCACGACGAAGGAGGCGGCGTGCCGCCTCAATATCGGCTTCGGCGCCTCGGGCGGTGAAGAATTCAGCGGTTTTCATGGCGGAGATCTTTTCGGCGACGGCCATGGCCACGAATTGATTGATGCTCGTGCCCTCTTCTCTGCTGATCTCGGCGACGGCCGCCTTCAGGGACGCAGGCAAACGCAACGGATAGACGCTGACGTTCTTCTTCATGTCAAAATTCTCCTCAGGGCTTGTTGCGGCGACGATGGACTCATCCAAAACCGCCACTCACCCCAGGCAAACCGGTTGCAAACTCGGGCACTCGCGAGACCGGGAGGACCGTGATCCGATCATCCAGGGAATAGGTTTCGTTGCCAGGGTATACGATCCAAAGATGTTGCAATTGCAAGTCCGCGATCGCCACTCGCATCGACTTGGTAGTGCGGGGAGCATCCGCCAGCTTGACCTCCACACCGAAGTTTTTGCCGGAGCGGGTAAACAGCAGATCGAGTTCGGCGCCCGCGTGCGTGGCCCAGAAATAAACGTTGCCGGTTGCCAGAACAGCCAGCAACTGCTCGATGGCGAATCCTTCGAACGACGCTCCGACTTTGGGATGTCCGGCCACGTCCTGTTCGCTGGTCAAGCCGAGCAGGGTGTGCAGCAGGCCGGTATCGCGCAGGTAGACCTTGGGCGACTTGACCTGCCGCTTCCGGAGATTGGGAACCCACGGCGGCAACACCCGCACCATGAACGCTCCGGCAAGGATGTCCAGGTATCGGCGTGCGGTGCGCTGATTGGCGCCGAGTGCACGCGCCAACTCGGCCGAGTTCCAGACCTGGCCATGGTAGTGGGCGATCATGGTCCAGAAACGGCGAAGGGTTTCGGCTGGGATCGTGATCCCCAACTGCGGAATGTCACGTTCAAGGAAAGTGCTGACGAAATTCGTGCGCCAAAGTGCGGACGCCGACAGATCAGGCGCCAAATAGGAGCGGGGAAAGCCGCCCCGCAGCCAGAGCCGGCGCCAGGATGCGGCAGCCACCTCGCCGATATCGAATCCGGAAAGACCGACCAACCCGACGCGACCCGCCAGCGATTCTGACACCCCTTTCACCAGCACGGGAGAGGCGCTTCCCAGCACCAGAAAGCGCGCGGCGTGATTCGGCCGGTCAACCAGCACCCGCAGAGTCTCGAACAACTCCGGCCGACGTTGCACTTCGTCGATGACGACGAGCCCGGTGAGGCTGCCGAGAGAATATTCCGGCGTTTCAAGACGCCGCCGGTCCACCTCTGCTTCCAAATCGAAATACGTGCTAAAAGTTGAATCCTGTACGATCACCCGCGCGAGAGTCGTCTTCCCACATTGCCGCGGTCCGGTCAGGGCTACGACCGGATGGACGACGAACGCCTCTTCGATTCGTCGCAAAGGGGCCGGCCGCTCGATCAGCATGGCAGAACATTATAATCCTTGAAAATCGGCAGGTCACCTACATATTTTCAAGGATTATTGTTCATTTCATCCTTTTCGACGCGACCTGAGGAATCGTTTTCGCCGGCGACGGGGTCGCCGCCGACTCCATCCCGATGCCTGGGCGGCCAGGACGATGCGTGCACACGCTTGTGCGTCCGATCCTGATTCGTGATGACTCAGCGGGATGCTGAGCCTCCGGCAGACGTCCGGCAGCGTCGTCGGGTAGATTCCCCATTGCTGTCGCGCCAACTGCACCGTGCAGACAAACGGCTTCCGGGGAGCCTTGACGCCATAGACGGCGCAACAGGCTTGGAGGACGCTTCTGTCGAACGGCGCGTTGTGAGCCGCGACGAACTCCGCGCTCTCGAGCCAAGGACGGAGAGTCGGCCAGAGTTCGCCGAAGGTGGGCGCATGGCGAACGTCCTCCCATCCGAGTCCGTGAACCCAGGTGAAACTGAACTCCGGCGCCGGCGGTCGAATCAGAAACGTCCGCGACACCTCGATCTCGCCGTCGCGGCCCACGACGAGACCCACCGAACACGCACTGTCCCGGCTGTCATTGGCGGTCTCGAAATCGATGGCGACGAATCTGCTCATGCCGTCAACACCCATTGTCGGGTATCCCGGTTCCAACCCTGACCGTTGACGCTCTCACCGGCCAGGTCGGGAGCAACTCTCTCACCTCCATGTGACCAACCCGCTCGCGCACACTCTTTATTTTGTTTCCGTTTTTCTCTTTCCCGGTCCCCCTCTGCTATCATTCCCCTCCGATTCGGCCGGTGGCGATCACATGAGATCCGGGCGCCGCGTTCATGCCGGCGCCGGAAGAGCCGGCCTGGGAGGATCTTGAAATGTCCCATGAAGCCGACAGGACGATTGCCCATTTAGGTGCGCCCCCGGAAGAAACCGACCAGATGCCGGTCGTGCCCTATCGGGTCCTTTATACCGATCTGCCCGTGTACTCCGACGCGGCGTGCCGCAAGCGGATTTCCGATGCCCACATCGCAGTCCTTCTTCCTTTGGATCCCGACGACCAGATCCTGGAACTGGACGTCGTTCCGACCCGGGTGAGCTACCAGCCGGGCCAGATCATCACCTGGGACCTGAACAACAAGCGCACCTGGGAGGCGGGCTGGTACCGGAATCCGGACAGCGGACAGGTGGAACAGGCTTGGACCATGCACGTCGAGTTTACCGGCAAGCTCATCCAACCCAAGACGCTGGAGGCGAACCGAACGAAACTGGCCGACCTGGAGCGCAGGATGGCGCCGGTCGCCGCCGCGGCCGGAGTCGGACAGCATTCCTCGACCCGAATCAACTGACCCCCGGCGGATCCTCCGGCTCGCCGCCGAGCAGTTCTCGCAGCGCCGCTCTCGTCTCAGAATCCGGCTCCTTGGAGCAACGCCTGCGGACAGCGTCCAGCGCCTCGCCCGTGCCCAACCGCGTCAGAGCCCAACCCGCGTGGCGCCTGACCATGGGATCCTCCGAGTTCAGCAGATTCGTCAACTCCGGCGCCAGACCGGGGTTGCCGGAGTTGCCCATGGCCACGGCCACGTTGCGGACGAAACCGCGCCACTTGGCGCGCTTGACGGGACTGCCGCTGAACCGTTCTCGAAATTCGTCCGGCGACAACTGGGCCAGCTCCCAGAGTTCGGGCGACCGGTTGACGGGACGGGGGGCCAGTTCGGGGACGGAGGAATCGGGAACCGGATGGTTCCAGGGACAGACGTCCTGGCAGATGTCGCAGCCGAAGACCAGGTTGCCCATGGGCTGACGCAGCTCCTGGGGAATATCCTCCTTCAACTCGATGGTCAGATAGGAAATGCAGCGGCGGCTGTCCAGCAGGTAGGGTTCGACGATGGCGTCCGTGGGACAGGCGTCGATGCAGTGGGTGCAGGAACCGCAATGGTCCACGGCCGGTTCGTCAGGGTCCAACTCCACATCCAGCAGGATCTCGCCCAGGAAAAACCACGAGCCCAGCTTCCGGTCCAGAAGGTTCGTGTGCTTTCCCAGCCACCCGATACCCGCCCGGGCCGCCCAGTACTTGTCCATCACCGGACCGCTGTCGACGTAGAATCTCGCTCCGACTCCCGGCACTTCCTCCCGGATCGACTCCAGGAGCCGGGCCATGAGGGATCCCATGACCGAGTGGTAGTCGTCCCCCGAGGCGTACCTGGAGATGACTCCCCGCTCGGGATCGTCGTAGGGCAACGGCTGGGAATGCGGATAGGCCAGGGCTACGCAGAACATGGAGCGGACGCCCGGCAAGACCCTTCCCGGATCGAGCCTTTTTTCGGCCTGGCGCTCCAGATAGGCCATGGAACCCTGGTACCCGAGCTCCAGCCAGACCCGGAGCTTCTCGCCGGGTCCGGGGTCCGCCGGTGAGACCCCTACGCCATGAAAACCCAGCCGGCGGGCCCTCCTCTTTATCCTGCGGGTGAGCTGAGCGCGAAGATCCGGTTCCATCCCGGCCCGGCCCTCAACCACCGGCCGCGTCCGGGTGAAGGGTCCTCAGAGAACTCTTCCCGGTCCCAGGGGCATGTGATACGTTTCTTCCCGGCATGGGGTCCGAACTCTCCCAAACCTTGGTGATCGGTGTCGTCATCATGACGGTGCTCGTCATCGTGCAGACTCTTTTCACCAGCTTCCTGCTGACCGCCACACTGCGCGGTCTCGGCTCATTTTGCCAGGAACTGACCCGGACGTCCCGGCGGCTTCGGCGAGCAGTGAGGAAGGCCGACGACGGATTGGAGGAAATGATTCCCGTGCTGAAGATGGTGTCCGGATGGGCCAGCGAGGCCACCGGACATTCGGACACCGTCCGCGATTCAGTCCGGGAGATCGAGGGACAGACCGTCAGGAGCCTGGAGAAGATGCGGTCAGGCGCCCAGGAAGCAGCCTCCCAGATGAACAGGGCCCTGAACCGGATCTCCACGGAAACCTACCGCATCCACCGCACCATCATGGCGCCGACACGGCAGATTTCGGACTTGATTCAAACCGGCCGGTCGATCGTCGAAAAATGGTTCGGCCGGAACCGGCGGCCCGCCGACGTCTACACCACGGACGAAGATAATTTCATCTAGTCTGCGGCAGCGACGTGCGCTGCCTTCTGTCTCACCGGATCCGTGATCACCAGGATCCGGACGGAGCGGGTCGAGAGAAGTTTCGGGCAACCCGCACCCCTCAAGATAAGCCGCGATCCACCGGCCGATTTCGCAGCGTACAGGGATCTCCCGGGACCCACCCTTGTATCCGAAGATAAATGCCACCGCAGGGCCGGAGCGGTTTCTACCCGATCCGTCCAGACTGTCACGACACAGAGCAAACAATGACAACGAGTGCGGCAAGGAACTGGAATACGCAGCCGCGCGGGTCCTTTTCAGCCTGCGTTACGATGGCGGCTTTCGAGATCCCCTGATCGAACAGATTGCGCTTAACATCCGCGCCGAGATGCTCGCCCCCACGCCGGCTGGGAAAATGCTGGTCGAAAACCTGACGTCCGCTCTTGGCGTTCACGTCCTCCGACATCATTCCAACCTGGAGTCGGCAAGGATTTCGCCGCCGGGAGTCCGCGGCGCACTCGACCCCCAACGCCTCCGGCGCGTCAAGGATTTCATCGAATGCAATCTCGGTCGAAACCTGACTATCGAGACGATGGCGAAGGAGGCCTGCCTGAGTCCTTTCCATTTCGCTCGCGCCTTCAAGGCCGCAACAGGGTTGGCGCCGCACAGATACATCACGGAGCTCCGGATCGAAAGGGCAAAGTCCTGGATTGCCAAAGGGCGCCCGCTTGCCGCAATTGCCTACGATTTGGGGTTTTCATCACAGGCGCACTTCACAAAACGGTTCAAGCAACTTGTCGGCGCCACGCCGGGAGCGTATCGAGAACGCCGCCCGTAACAACCGTCGATCAAGGGAAAGGTCGAGGGCTACTTGCAGTCATTCCTGATGGCGGCCAGAGCTTCGTCCAAGGAGTCGAAGATCGGAATGTCCGGATTCATCCTTCCGGCCAACTGGAAGATTTCCTTCAGGCCGGGTGCCAGGCCGCACATTGCGAAACGCCCTTTTCGCCGTTGCAGCTTCTTGGCTGTGGTGAGCACGACCCGGTAGCCGATCAGGCCAGTGTAGCTAAGCTCACGGCAGGCAAAGACGACAAACATGGCGCCTCCGCTGAGCAGTTCGTCAATTGCCGGCTTTAGTTCCATCGCGGCAAAGCCATCCAGATGTCCCCGCAGCGCGACAATGACGACATTGCCCTCACGCCGGATGTGATGACTGAATTCAGAAGGTTTCTTCGACATACGGGGTTCCCTTTTTGAGCCCATCGGGCTGTAGCACCGCGGTCGACGGCGACGCGGATCCACCACTGGTTTCAACGCTGAGGCTAACGGGAACGGGGGGGCTGCATCTTCTACGTCTTTGCCCTATCCGTTGTCGTTTCCTGCTCTGTTTTTGTTGCGTACCGGGTGGATGTCCAGAAGCCCGCAGTATCTGCGGCGACCGTGAACATCGTCCCGGCTGGCTGACGCGGCGCCGGTATTTTCGGATTGTCCAGCCCCAGGGCCGGGCTGATCAGCCCAGTGCAGGAAAGACCACGAGGAGATGACAGGGATGTCATCTATCCTAATGCGGGTTTGAGCCGAAGGGAGTCATACATGTGGGAAAAGGATTCGCCGGAACCATTGAAAGCGTCCCGAGGGACTTTACCTCGAATTACTACCCAGCCGGATGCCGGGGGGCGAAACGGGAACCGATCCGTCATCGGCTCCAGCATCACCATCAAGGGGGAAGTGAGCGGATCGCAGGATATGGTCATCAAGGGTCGTGTCGAAGGACAGCTCACCCTGACCGGGTGCAACATCACAGTGGGGAAGGAAGGCCGGATCAAGGCCGACCTCCTGGCCAGGGTGATTCGGGTTGATGGTTATGTAGACGGCCTCCTTCGGGGAGAGGAACAGATTCTCTTGAGTGAAACGGGTTGCGTCCGAGGCAAGCTGATCGCTCCCGAAGTCATTCTGAAAGAGGGTTCCAACTTCAAAGGCACCGTCGACATGGGCGACCGCACGCAGGATTCCGCCGATTAGCCGGTTCGACGTTTGACTTTTCGGCCCAGCCGCGCTGCGAGCCCGCTGACCAGACAATTCTTCCTGACCCGACTCATCCTGGAGGCGTGTGCTTCGCACCTGCCAATCGGCTCTTCCGTGTCTTTCGTCGTTTCGTTCGTCCCGCTTTGACAGGCATTTCACACTGTGGCCGTTTCCGCCGGTGACACCGCACCCGACTTCGTTCTGAAGACAACGAAGAATGATTCTCTCCGGCTGAGTTCGTTACGCGGCCGGAAGGTGGTTCTGTTTTTCTATCCGGCGGACGATTCCCCGGGGTGCACCCTCCAGGTTCGCGGTCTCCGAGATATTCATGAAGACCTGGTCGAACTGGGCGTGGAGGTGATCGGCATCAACAGCGCCAGCGTAGACTCACACCGTAAATTTGCCGAATGCCAGGCCCTGCCCTTTCAGATCGCCAGCGACCCGGAAAATGTCGTTCGTCGCCTGTACGGAGCCTATTCATGGGGGCTGCCCGGGCGCGTCACATTCCTTGTGGATGAGCAGGGGATCGTATGCGATGTTTTTTCCGCGATGTTGCGGCCATGGACCCACGTGAAACGAGTCAGGGCGTGGGTCCGGAAAGGCTAAGATCGGGACCAGCAACAAGGCTCCGGGACGCCGGTGTAAGATACCGTTGCCATCCGGCTCGACGCAGGCGTCATTTGGGAATTCATGACCAGGTTCGGCGACGAGTTCTTCAAAGGGGTCGTCCGGCATCGGTTACGGTAGACTCTCAAGTTGACAACAGAGAATCGGAGGGAAAATGACACGAAGTATCTTATCCGCAATCGCAATCGTCGCCTTGGCGCCGTTCGGGTGCCAGAGCGCGGAAGAGCCGGCACCCGTCGGGGGCGAAGATGCATCGCACCATACCGAATCGTCATGGGGGTATGAGCCGCACAACGGCCCGGCGCACTGGGGCACGCTCGACCCGGCGTTCAGCGTGTGCGCCATGGGCGAAGAGCAGTCTCCCATCGATCTGACCGCCGACCGGAATGCCGATCCGATGGCGATCGAGTTTGAATACCGGCGGACCCGCATCGCCGTCGAGAATAACGGGCACACGATTCAGGTGAACCCGGACCCCGGCAGCGCCACCGTCCTCAGCGGGGTACGCTTCGAACTGCTGCAGTTCCACTTCCACCATGCCAGCGAGCATACGGTTGACGGCATTCAATTCCCCTTGGAGATGCACTTGGTGCATCAAAATGATGGCGGCTCGCTGGCGGTGGTCGGAATCCTGTTCCAGGAAGGACCGGCGAACGAAGCTCTGGCTCCGGTCTGGGCAAACTTTCCGACCGAACCGACGGCCTCGCACGTGGTTTCGGGCGAGCTCGACCTGGCGGCGTTGCTGCCGGCTACCCGAACCACGTGGCGCTACCGGGGATCGCTCACGACTCCACCCTGCACCGAAGGCGTCAATTGGACCGTCCTGACCGAGCCCCTCACGATGTCGCCGGAGCAGATCGCCGCGTTCGGCGCCGTCTATCCGAACAACTTTCGGACCGTGCAGCCGCTCGGCAAACGTGTCCTGGACTGTGGATGACGAGGCAGGCGTTTAAGCCTGCTGGGGAGAGGGTCTCAGGAACCGTGAGGAATTGGCGAAATCTGCGCTTCGAGCCCCCAGCCTCCGATCGCAGAGCCGAGCGCTTACCGTGCGGACCGCCGGTCGAGCCGGGCGGTCACCTCGACCAGTTGCCCTCGTCGTAGCACCAGGATCTTGACCTGATCTCCCGGCTTCCGTGACCGGATCAGGTTGCGCAGGTCCCGGAGATTGCGTATCACCCGCCCGCCGAATTCCACCAGCACGTCCTTCTCCTCCAATCCCGCCTCGTGGGCTGGACTCCAGCTCAGGACCTGTGCGATCTGGATGCCGCCCAGCGTCCAGCTCATGTCGGGGGCGATACCCAGCCAGGGCCGGTCGTCGAGCGGCATCCTCCCCTGCCGGAGGTCCACGTACCGGGGCCGGCTCTCCAGACGGCTCAGCCGCTCCACGGTCTTACGCACGGCCTCCACCACCTGCCAGGTTCGGACCAGGTCGATCTTCTCCCAGTCGTCGGACGGCTTGTGGTAGTCGGGGTGCAGGCCCGTAAAGAAGAAGAGGACCGGGATTCCCGCCGAGGCGAAAGAGAGATGGTCGCTCGAACCCCGGGGGGTGCTGGCGTATTTGAAGGTCAGCGGTGTGTGCGCCTCTACGTCGTGGAGCAGGTCGCGAAACTCCTTTGCCGTGCCCACTCCTCCAATGAGCACGTCGCCGTCGCTGCGTCCGATCATGTCCAGGTTCACCATGGCCACGGTTCGTTCCAGCGGCAAAGGCGGATGCTGCACGTAGTGGCGGGAGCCCAGGAGTCCCAGTTCCTCGGCTGCAAATGCGGCGAAAACGATGGTGCGGCCGGGCCGGGCCGCCGACAGGTCGCGGGCGAGCACCAGTAGCGCGGCCACCCCGGAAGCATTGTCGTCCGCCCCATTGTGGATCTGACCCAGGTGCTGTTCCGCCAGGGAGGATTCGTCCCCGAAACCCAGGTGGTCGTAGTGAGCGCCGATCACCACCGCTTCCTCCGATTCGCCGGGTACGACGCCAACGACGTTCTTTACCCGGTGACGGACCGGCACCACGTCCACATCCAGGCGGATGGAAATCCCGTCCATGGGGAACGAATAGGGGGTGAGGTGATGGTGGATCCAGCGGTCGATTTCCGACGGGTCCCGTCCAGCCTCCCGGAGCAGGCGCTCGCCCACACGTCCGGTCAGGCGAACGGTGGGGATGCCCATGTTGGCCACCTTCTCGAGTTGCGTGGCCTGCCGGGAGCGTTGCTTCGGATGATTGAATCGATCGGGAATCAGGATCAGCCCCGCGGCGCCGCGGCTTCTGGCGTTGAGCGCCTTGTGGGTCACCGTCGAATAAGACGTCAGGTTCTTGCCGTGAAACGGGCTGGAGGCCAATCGTTCCTGGGGTTCGTGCTCGAACGCCACGATCACTTTGCCTCGAACGTCCCAGTCGCCGTAGTCGTCGTACTCGGGTTCGTCCGCCGTGATTCCGAAACCGGCGAAGAAGAGCTCTCCGGAGACGGTTGGATACGGACCGTAGGTCAGCAGTTGGTACTCAGGGCCGATTGAGAGCTCTCGAGCGTTCTCGGGCCCCCGGATCTCCAGTCGGTTGTTTGGACCCAGGTCCTGACCCGTGGTGATGGTAAAGGGCTGAAAGTACGTGCCGTCGGACCCGGCCGGCTCCACGCCGATCCGCCGGAGTTCCATCGCCACGTAGCGCGCCGCCAGCTCCATGCCGGGCGACCCGTTGCCCCGGCCCTCCAACTCGTCGGAGGCAAGATAGCGCAGGTGCTCCAGGAGCCGTCCTTCGTCCCGGGCGCCGGCGGTGCCGGTGAGCAAGACGAGAACGAGGAGAGACCATCGGAGCCGCCTGGTCATGCCGATTCCTCCGGTTTTGCTGATGGGGGTGCGGGGGACGGGGACGTCGCCTGCTCCGTGGGGGACAGGAAAGTTCCCCCTCCTGGTCCACCTCCCAGAGGGTCCCGGTCGCGGAACCAGGGGTCCCGGCTCATGACGAACTGGATCTGGGCGCCGAAGCCCAGGAGCTTGAGGGCCATTCTGCCCAGCATGTAGATCTGCTGCACCACGAACGCCACCAGGATTCCTCCCCAGGAATGGCCGTCAACCAACGTGTCGACGCCCAGGTAGAGCCCGGCCCAGACCAGGGTGAAACAGACCAGGAGCAGATAGAGTCCGGTGGCGCCCAGGAAATGACTCGCGCAGAATCGGGCGGCGGCCAACACGGCCAGCAGGATGCTGGTGCGGTCTTCCAGGACGACCTTGATTCGAGCGTAGTCGAGAACCAGGTCCAGTAACAGAATCAGGACGAGGACCAGGAGATAGCGGGCCAGGCTGAGGTAGAAACCTGTGACCTCGGTCGCAGCGGCGTCGGAATACGAGTCGACCCACCCGTCCACCGGGATCAGCAACTGCCTCAGGCACCAGTAGAGAAGAAGCGCCAGCACGCTCAGCCTGAGGAACCGGCCGAAGAAATCGGCTCCGTTGCGGAGGAAAGCCCGCGTGCTGCCTCCGCCGGGGTGCAGGCGAAGTGAGCTGACTGCCGCCGAGAGCACGAAGGTGTGCAACAGAAGATAGACGGCAACGGCGCCGAGTACCGCCGGCGGCAACTTGCCGAAACCGTCTTCCAACAGGACCTCCAGGGTGTGGAGGAACGGTCCTGCTCCCAGGACCCAGGGACCGAAGCTCTCGGCCGCTCCCCGGGTCCGGTCCCGGAAGAGCTGGTACCAGTCGTAGTCCAGGGTCGTCACCAGCCGTTCCCGATAGACGCCGGCGCCCAGGGAGGACTCGAAGCTCTCCATGAAGGGAAGGAGGAGGATGGACGCCGATCCCAGGATCACCAGGTAGAGATAGAGAATCGACTTCTTGTGGGCCGACAGATTCCGCCAACCCTGAGCCACGCAGCCGGTGAGTGTCATGAGATCAGAGCGAAGACTTCCATCAGGTTCTGCAGCCAGAAGAGCCACTTTGCGGTCCACTTCCGGGTGGCCAGGGAGTGTCGGCCGCTTGCCGGCGGCTTCACCAGTCGACTGTTGTTGGTGGGATTGATGTCCAGAAGCAGCTTCCGGTCCGGATCGACCACGGCGGACTTGAGCCGCGACGGACGCTTGAACTCGTATCGGACCCACCGGTACTGCCCGTCCCAGAGGCGCCGGAACCGTTTCCCGTCGTCGAACTCCATGACCACCTCGACCGGGAACCGTCCTCCCTGCAATCGCGTCACCACCACGCGGCTCCAGTAGATCTTCTTCGACTCGCCTTCCCCTCCGGCCGAAACAGCTTCGGCGTCTTCCGGATCCCGATCGGCGGCCGGGCCCTCCGGCTCGGAACTCTCACCGCCCTCCGCGACGGTCACCTCCTCAACGATTTCGGCTTCGCCCGGAGGCACCCCCTTCAGGTCCGGAATAGCCCTGGAACGGGCTTCGGTCACGGCGTAGTCCACCGTCTCGGCGCTGTGGATCGTCTCCCGGAAGAACCAATCCAGGTCCTCGCCGGCCACCTCGCTGACCGTTCGGACAAAGTCCTCCGCGGTGGGATGCCGGTACCGGTAACGCTCGAACCAGGTCCGGATCGCCCGCAGCATGACCTCGGCGCCCAGGTGCCGTTCCAGGGTCCACAAGACCATATCGGGCTTGGCGTAGGCGTTGACGAAATAGCTGCGCCGGTTCCGGAAACTCCAGGAATTGCGGGTCATGACGTCCAGGCGTCCGCCGCGGCGCACCCAGGCCAGGTTCCGGGTCTCGAACGGGCGGGTCACCGAGGGGAACGAAAGCGGGACCTCCCCCAGGAGCCATTCCACGTGGACCCGGGGCTCATAGGCTTCGCGTGCGGCCCGGTCCGTAGCCCAAGAGGTGATCCCTTCGTCCAGCCAGGCCTCTTCGGCTTCGTTGGTGGCCACCAGGCCGTACCACCATTGATGGGCCACTTCATGAATGGTGACCCCTTCGGGCGAGAGCGTCTCCGGGGGCGACCAGAAATCGGTCCTCCCGGTCACGAGAGTGGGGTATTCCATTCCCCCGGTGCGGCTGTTGTAGGGAGGATCGACCAAGGTCAGGACCGAGTAGGGATAGGGTCCGAACCAGCTCCCGAAGAGGCGCAGGGAATGCTCCATGGCCCGGAAGTACCGTTCCTCCAGGTGCTCATGCTCCTCCAGCAGAAGCAGCCGCATGTCGACGGGGGGAAGGCCGGGATGATCGAACCTCCGGGTCCGGGGCATCAGCCGGGAGCTGGCCACCCAGGTGAAATCATGCACGTTTTCCTGTTGAAAACGGTGCGTGTGGGTACCGTCCCCATTGTCGGTCTCGCCAACCAGGCGTCCGGTGGCCCCCACCACCATGCCCGACGGGACCGTAAGGCTCACCTCATAGTCCCCGAAATCGGCGAAGAACTCGGAGTGGCGATGATATTGGTGGCAATACCAGGCGCCGTCGGCGAAGACGCCCAGCTTGGGAAACCACTGGGCCACGAAGTAGTAGTCCTCCACCCAGCCGGTCCTGCGGGCGCCTCGGGGCAGCTTGGAGGTGAACGCGATTCGAAAACGCACCTGCTCGCCGGGGGCAAGAGGCCGGTCCAGCTCGACCTGCAGCACCGTCCGGTCCTCGGCGTTGTCGTCGTCCGGATGGATGAAACGGCGGCGCACCACGCGGGTGGGGCCCTCGGGTCCGTCCGCCTCGACCTGGATGGATTGGACGTCGATGAAACCCCAGTAGTCCTGGGGAATCGGGTCCTTGTCCCTCCAGAAGGGGGCGAAATCCAGCTCCCACATCATGGTGGAGCGGTTGTTCCGGAAGGCGTTCAGGTAGAGGTGAAAGTGGAACTCCCGGACGGGCGTGTCCGAGGAGTTTCGCCAGTTCAGAACCTGTTGAGCCTCGACCGTCCTGGAAACCGGATCCAGACTGGCCTGGATGTCATAACTGAGATTCCGTTCCGGACCGGACGTGGCCGCCGGAAGGACCGTGGTCGTCAGACAAAGCGCCAGCAGCCGAATCACTCTCATCGAAAATCCAGTCCCGCCGGCTGTGGCCGGTCGCCGCGTCGTAAACTCAATTCCGCTCCGGATGCTCGGGCCGGAGCGTCTGAAAGCCCGAGACCAGTTTCTTGGCCTTCAGCTTCCGGTCCAGCACCCCCAGGACTCCGCGAGCCCGCACCGACAGATCGCCCGTCTCCAGCAGCCGCTGCTTGTCGTAGACGGAGAGGTCCAGGCAACAACAGATCAGGTTGATCATGGTCAGGAAATCGATCCGTCCGGCCAATTTGGGCTCCAGAGGCGGAAACTTGATCTCGGGCGCCAACTGGTCCAGGCGCTTGGCCATCTTCCAGCGAAGGGCCTGAGCGTCGCGTTCGTCCGGGGCCACGTCCTCCAGAAGCCGGACCCGGGCCAGCCGGAAGGGCGTTTCCTGCAGGATTTCCAAGATCTGATAACGCTGAAGCCCCCGGAGCAGGAGGTTGTACTTGCCGTCCTCAAGCTCTTCCGGCTGAGTGATCAGACCCATGGTGCCGGTTCCGAAGACCGGCGGGGAAGCGTGGTATTGAGGGCGCCACCCCTCCCGGAGGAGGACCATGCCGATGTGTCCGTTCCCGTCCAGGGCGCTGGCCACCATGGCCTTGTAGCGCGGTTCGAAGATGTGCAGGGGGAGGACCACCCGGGGGAAGAACACGACTCCGGGGAGGGGGAAAATGGGCAACTCGATAGTTCGGGCTCGAACGGTCAACGATTCAGCCTCAACCGGTCCCCTCCCTCATCCCGGGTCAACTCGCCAGGGACCTCAGAACATAGTGCAGGATGCCCCGGTGTTGGAAATAAGACATCTCATTGGGGGTGTCGATTCGAACCAGGACCGGGAACTCGATGTCGTCGGCTCCGGGAGAAGAGACGCGCATCCGGAGGGTAGCCCCCGGCTCCAACCCTTTCGAGAGGCCGGTCAGCCCGTAAGTCTCGAAACCGTTCAGTTCCAGCGATTCCCGATTCTGCCCGTCCACAAACTGGAGGGGTAAAACGCCCATGCCGATGAGATTGCTCCGGTGGATGCGCTCGTAGGTCTCGGCCAGAACGGCCTCGACTCCCAGCAGCCGCGTCCCCTTGGCCGCCCAGTCCCGGGAGGAGCCCGAACCGTATTCCTTGCCGGCCAGAATGATCAGCGGTGTCCCTTGGCGCTGGTACTCCATGCTGGCGTCGTAGATGGAAACCACATCGCCTCCGGGCGAGCATCGGGTGTATCCGCCTTCGACGCCCGGGACCAGCAGATTCCGGAGCCGGATGTTTCCGAAGGTCCCCCTCACCATGACCTCGTGGTTGCCGCGGCGCGAGCCGAAGGAGTTGAAGTCGGACGGTTCGACCCCTTGCTCCATGAGATAGCGGCCGGCGGGTCCGTCCACCGGAATCGCCCCGGCCGGCGAGATGTGGTCCGTGGTCACCGAGTCTCCCAGCAACGCCAAGGCCCTCATTCCATCCAGGTCCCGAAGCGGTTCCGGGTTTCGAGGCATCCCGTCAAAGAAGGTCGGCCTCCGCACGTAGGTGGAATCCGCCTCCCAGGAAAAGCCCCGGCCCTCGGGCGCGGGCAGCTCCCGCCACCGCTCGTTCCCACTGAAGACGTCGCCGTACTTCTCCCGGAACATCTCCGGCAGCACCGCTTCCGCGATCACCGCCTGAATCTCCTGGTGGGTCGGCCAGATGTCCCGCAGATAAACCTCCCGTCCCTGGGAATCCTGCCCCAGAGGCTCTTGGTACAGGTCGTGATCCATGCGGCCGGCGATGGCGTAGGCGACGACCAGGGGCGGCGAGGCCAGGTAGTTGGCTCGAACGTCCGGGCTGATCCGGCCCTCGAAGTTTCGGTTGCCCGACAGGACGGCGCAAACCACCAGGTCGCGCTCGTGGACCGCCTTGGAGATCGGCGGGGCCAGGGGACCGCTGTTGCCGATGCAGGTGGTGCAGCCGTAGCCCACCAGATCGAACCCCAGAGCGGCCAGGTCTGCCATCAGGCCGGCCTTCTCCAGGTACTCGGTCACCACCTTCGATCCCGGCGCCAGACTGGTCTTGACCCAGGGTTTCCTCACCAGACCGCGCTGGACCGCCTTGCGAGCCAGGAGTCCGGCCCCCACCATGACCGACGGATTCGAGGTGTTGGTGCAGCTCGTGATGGCGGCGATGACCACGGAGCCGTGGTCCAGGTCGAGGGCGCCGGAGCCGTCCCCGTCTGCTTGCGCGACAGGCAGCATATCCGCGGCGGCGGGTTTTCCGTTCCCGGCCGATTGGGACACGAATTCCAGAAACGCCGGCTTCGACTGCGTCAAGGGGATGCGGTCCTGAGGACGCTTCGGTCCCGCAATGGCGGGTTCGACCGAGGCCAGATCCAGGCTCAGAGTGTCGCTGTATTCCGCCTCCGGGCTGTCGGGACCGTGGAACATGCCCTGCGCCTTGGCGTAGCTCTCCACCAGGGCCACCTGCTCCGCCGGCCGCGCGGTGAGCCGGAGATAGCTCAGGGTCTCGTCGTCGATGGGAAAGATGGCGCAGGTGGCTCCGTACTCGGGGGACATGTTGCCCAGAGTCGCCCGGTCGGCCAGGGAGAGGCCGGCGATCCCGGAACCGTAGAACTCCACGAACTTTCCGACCACGCCCTTTTCCCGGAGCATCTGGGTGATCCGCAGCACCAGGTCGGTGGCCGTGGCTCCCTCGGGCAGGACCCCGTGCAACCCGAATCCCACGACCTGCGGCAACAGCATGCTGATGGGTTGTCCCAGCATGGCGGCTTCCGCCTCGATACCGCCCACGCCCCAACCCAGAACCCCCAATCCGTTGACCATGGTGGTGTGGCTGTCGGTTCCGACGAGGGTGTCGGGGTAGCAAAGGCGGTCCCCGTTCTCTCCCGGCTGGAACACGACACGGGCCAGGTACTCCAGGTTGACCTGATGGACGATTCCGGTGGCCGGGGGAACGACGCGGAAGTTGTCGAACGCGGTCTGGCCCCAGCGCAGAAAGGCGTAGCGTTCCAGGTTGCGCTGAAATTCCTTCTCCACGTTGAACCGGAAGGACCGGCGGGTCCCGAAGGAATCGACCTGGACCGAGTGGTCGATGACCAGCTCGGCCGGGACCAGGGGGTTGATCCGGTCCGGGTCCCCTCCCATCCCGATCATGGCGTCCCGCATGGCGGCCAGATCCACGACCGCGGGAACTCCAGTGAAATCCTGCAGCAGAACCCGGGCCGGGCGGAAGGCGATCTCGGGCTGGGCATCGGAGGACGGTTGCCAGTCGGCCAAACTGGCCACGTCCTCGGCGGTCACCGTGATCCCGTCCTCATGCCGGAGGAGATTTTCCAGCAGGATCTTCATGCAGAACGGGAGCCGGGAGACATGGCCCACCCCGCGCCGCTCCAGCAACGTGAGATCGAAAAAACCGGCTTCGAGGTTTCCAGTCGTCAGTGTGGATCGACAGCCAAAATTGTCACGGTTCTCTCCCATGTTGGATCGATCCTTTCTCGGCAGCGGCCCCAAAATACCCCTGATCGCCAACGCAAGGCAAACGATAGCGGCGGCATCCCGGCCGCCGACCAGGAGCGGCGCCTAAAAGACGCCCCTCCTCTTTCTTGGCGGGCGGTAAAGGTGGGTGGGCTGGCCCATGAAGGACTCCGCCGCCTCGCCCAGGGTCTCGGAAAGGGTGGGATGGGCGTGAATACAGAGCGCCAGATCCTCGGCCAGGGCCGCCATCTCGATGGCCGCCACCCCTTCCGCGATGAGCTCGCCGGCGTGGGCGCCCACGATGCCGACTCCCAGGACCTGTCCCGAGTCCGGATCAAGAATCATCTTCGTCAGCCCCTCGGGCCTTCCCATGGTCAGGGCCCGGCCCGACGCCGCCCAGGGGAACCGCACCACCTGAATGTCCTGACCCTCGTCCCTGGCTTCCCCTTCGGTCAGGCCGCACCAGGCCACCTCCGGATCAGTGAAGACGACGGCCGGAACCGCTTCCGGCTCATAACCGGACTCCTCGCCGGCGATGACCTCGGCGGCCACCTTGGCTTCCCTCGTCGCCTTGTGAGCCAGCATGGGTTGGCCTGCCACGTCGCCGATGGCGAAGATGGCCGGATCATCGGTCCGGCATTGGGAATCCGTCCGGATGAAGCCCTGGGCGTCGACCCTCACCCCCGTGTTCTCCAGACCCAGGCCCTCCGAGTTGGGACGGCGGCCCACCGCCACCAGCACCTGATCGAAGACGACGGAAACCGCCTGGTCCGGCAACTCCAGCTCGACCTCCAGTCCCCGGCCCGTTTCCCGAACGCGGCCGACCCGGCTCCGCAGATGGATGGCTTCGAAGAGATTCTGAAGGCGTTTCGCCAGAGGCCGGACCAGATCGCGGTCGACGCCGGGAAGCAACCCGTCCAACATCTCCACCACGGTGACCCGGCTTCCCAGAGCCGCGTAGACCGTCCCCAGCTCCAGGCCAATGTAGCCACCGCCGATCACCAACAGGGTTTCGGGAACCGTCTCCAGGTCGAGGGCCCGGGTGGAGTCCAGGAGGCGGGAGCTGTCACGCGGCATTCCCGGCAGAGCCACGGGGCGCGACCCCGTGGCCAGGACGGCGTGATCGAAGGCGATTTCCGCAGCTTCTTCGCCCTCCACGGCAAGCCGGCCCGAGGACAGGAATCGAGCTCTTCCCCACATCGATTGCACGCCGCGCCGCCGGGCCAGATCCGCAACTCCGGACGCGAGCCGGTCGATGACCGAGGTCTTCCAGGCCCGGAGCCGTTTCAGATTCACCCTCGGCTCTCCCACCTCGATCCCCAGCCGATCCGCCTCGCGGATCTGTCCCAGCAGGCCGGCCACATGGAGCAACGTCTTCGAGGGAATGCAGCCGTCGTGAAGACAGACGCCTCCGGGCCGTCCCCGGGCGTCCACCAGGATCACCTTGAGCCCCAGATCGGCCGCCCGGAACGCGGCCGCGTAGCCTCCGGGACCGGCGCCGACCACAACGGCGTCGGCCCGGTGATTCGTCAGTTCCATACCATCCTCCGTCTCAACCGGACTCGACTCTCAAGCCATTCTTCACCGGCTCCGAACCGGATTCCGCTTTGCAGGAACACGTCCCCTTCCTCGGGCAGCGGAGAGTCTTCCAACACCGCCTCCACCCGGAGCCGGAAAACGGAGCAGGACTCCCGGTCCCCCTGCCAACGAGCCCGTCCCTTGACGTAGACCACGTAGTCGCGGTTCACGAACAGGAGAGTACAGCGTCGGCCGGATTTGAGGAAGCGTCCCGTACGGCTCCCGACGTGGACGAAAAAGCAGAGGGACCCGTCCTGGAGGAACAGTTCGAGATAGGACAGGAGAGCGACATGAGGATACCCTTCCGGGTCTACGCTGACGAGCGGAACGGCTTCGGAAACCGGAGGATCCTTGCGGATCTCGGCGATGATCCGTTCAGGTATTTCGACCCCCACGTTCCTGGCCACAGGCTCCATTCTACCTTAGCGGGAGGCGCCTCCACGGGGCCGGGGCCGGTTGCCAGGTTCTTCCGGGCTGGGCTATAATTTTCGTTTCTGCAAGGGCCTATAGCTCAGTTGGTTAGAGCGCACGCCTGATAAGCGTGAGGTCAGTGGTTCAAATCCACTTAGGCCCACCATTTTCCTGTCCGGCGACGTGTTGCCATCGAAAGAACCCGGAGCGGCGGCATTCCAATCGCCGAATTCCCGAAATTCGTCTATTTCTCACATTTCGTTCGTGACGAAGTCCCAGGAAGGCGCATAGAATTGAGCCCATGAAGACAGGAAACACCACCATCCGCCGTTTGTTCATCCTGGGCGTGCTCTCGGGACTGGGACTGGTTGCCGCATGGACCCCGCCGAGCCGGGACTCGGGGAAGCACCCGACCCGTTTCCCCGAGATCGAGGGACCCACGCCGTGGACCGCCAAGGGTTTGCTGAACAGGCCCGAGGACTTCCAATTCATCATCGTCTCCGACCGCACCGGCGGACACCGCGAGGGCATCTTTCGCAGCGCGATGGGCAAGATCAACCATCTGCGGCCGGAGTTCGTCGTCAGCGTGGGAGACCTCATCGAGGGGGCGACGGACGACCTGGATCAGGTCGAGCGGGAGTGGTCCGATTTCCGGGACGCCGTCGACATCCTCCGGATGCGGTTCTTCTACGTGCCCGGCAACCACGACATCTGGGACGACACGGCCTGGCGGGAGTGGACGAAGCGGTTCGGACCCACCTACTACCACTTCCTCTACAAGGGGGTCCTCTTCCTCTGCCTGAATACCGAAGACGGGGCTCCCAGCCGGATCGGACCCGAACAGGCGGCGTTCGTGCGCCAGACGTTGGAAGCCAATACCCAGGTCCGCTGGACCCTGGTCTTCCTCCACAAGCCCCTTTGGGCCTACCAGGCAGATTCGGGGTGGGAAGCGGTGGAAAAGGCCCTGGCCGGCCGGCCCCACACGGTCTTCGCCGGCCATCGGCACCGCTATGTCCGCTACGAGCGCGCCCAGTACAAGTACTACCAACTGGCCACCACCGGCGGCGGCAGCCCCCTCTCCGGCGTGGCCCACGGCCGCTTCGATCACGTCAGTTGGGTCACCATGACCGACGACGGACCCGTGATGGCAAACCTGAAGCTGGACGGGATCCTGGGAGAGGACGTGCGGACCGAGGCCATGGCGCGCCTCACGAATCGGCTCCAAGGGGAACAGGCGGTTCGACTCGCACCCATCACAACCGATTCCCCGGGGCGGGGACGGACCTCGCTTGCGATGGAAAACCGGGCGGAAATCCCGCTGGAGGTTCTTGTCCGCTGGGAAGCGCACCCGCACCTGACGCCGTCTCCTTACGCCGTCGTCAAGACGCTGGAGCCCGGTACAACGGAGAAACTGGAGGTCAAGCTGAGTTGGCCCGAATCCTGGCAACCCACCGCCGAGGACGCCCTGGCGGCGGAAGTACGCACCACGTACCGGCCCGATCAGCTCCCGCGCCCCGTGTCCTGGACTCGGACGATCTACGCCGCTGCGGAGCACCGGCCGTTGATCGCCGGCCTGGCCGGCGGCCCGCCGGCCCTTGACGGACGACTCGACGATTGGCCGTCCCTTCCCGTCTCCCTGGCTCGACCCCGGCAGAAGACCGGAGACTCCGCTCATTGGACCGGCCCCCAAGACCTCAGCGCCCGCTTCGGTCTGGTGCAGGACGGGGCGTACCTGTACCTGGGCGTGGACGTGGAGGACGATCGCCGGATCCACCTGGCCGGCAGGCGGTCTTCGCTCCGGGACAGCGTCGTCCTGTACCTGGATCCCCGTCCCGCCGAAGTGGGTGGAGGTCCGGACCAGTCCGATGAGGCCGGGACGAAGGGGACCGACCGCACGGTTCGTCTCGCCCCGGATTCCCAACCGGGAGCCGCCATCGTCTTCCGGGGACGGGACCCCATCGACGGCCTGCGGGCCTGGAGCGCACCCAACCCGGCCGGGTATTCCCTGGAGGTGGCCATTCCCCATGCGTCGCTGGATGGGATCGCCGGGGGCACCTGGCGGACCTTGCGCGTGAACCTGATGGTTCGGGACGTGGACACTCCCACCGGATCGCGGGCGGACCTCTGGTGGCGGTCCGGTTGGGGGACAATGGAATCCAATCCCGAATCGGGATGGTTTCGCCGATTCGAGAGGTAACAGTCCAACCGAAGAAACGGACCATGAAGCAATTTCCGTTCTCCAGGCGTTCGCTCCTGCAAGGGACGCTCGCCGGCGGCCTCGGCGCGGCGCCGTACGTCTACTCGCGGGGGGCCGTCCCCACGCCCGAGGCTCTGACCGGCAAATCGCTGAGGGAACCGATCCGGTCACGCGTGATGGCTGGAAGAGCCACCATCCTGGACGAATTGAAGCCGACTCCGAAACAGTTGGAACACGGCCTGCAACTCCACCATGACGCCTACGTCGCCGATCTCATGGGCGCGGTCTACGTCGCCGCCGCCATCGGCCAGCCGGGGCCGCGACTCCAGCACAAGCTCGCGTGGGACCGGCGGGAACTGGAATCCGGGGGCGTCGACCCGCGGGAGGCCTCCCGCCGGGTGCGCCGAACCTGGTGGGAGCACAAACCGCTGGAGTCGGCCTTCGAAAACGGCTGGCAGGAGGACTGGAGGGCACTCTACCAGCTCACGGGGTTGGACCTCGCGGTGGAGGACAACGCGGGACACTACACTTTCGATCAGTGCCTGCGCTGGATGGCCACTTCCAATCTGGCGTACGCCCGCTTGCCGGACGTGGTGCGGATTGCCGGCGCCAAGGACCTGAGCAGGGCCCGCAGCCAGGGGAAGTTGGGCGTTCTCTCCCAGCTCCAGGGCGTCCACGCGCTCTGGGTCCCCGGAAAGTCGGTGGAGCACCTGGACCTGTTCTACGGGCTGGGCGTGCGCATGGCTCAACTCACCCATACCCACTCCAACGCCGTGGGCTGGGACGCCTACCAGCTCTGGCACCGCGACCGTGGTCTCTCGCAGGAAGGCCGCCAGGTCGTGCGCCGGATGAATGAACTCGGCGTCGCCGTCGATCTCTCCCACGCCGCCCGCCGGACCGCACTGGATGCGGCCGAGATCTCACAAGAGCCGGTGATCAACAGTCACACCGCCTGTTCCGCCGTCTACCGGGACATCGATCAGCGCAACGTGGACGACGACTACCTCCGGGTGGTGGCGGGAAGAGGCGGCCTCATCGGGATCTACATCATCGACCATCGCCTCTGGGAGCAGGGGGACCCTTCGAACCGTTCCAAGTGGAACAGCGATCCGCCCCGTCCGGCGACGTTCCAACAGTTCGCCCGCCACCTGGAACACGCCGTCAAGGTGGCCGGCATCGACCATGTCGGCATCGGCACCGACCTGACCTATATTCCCAACTATTCGGCCCGGCCCATGGAGTGGAGCAACTGGCCCTACTGGACCGTCGGCCTGGTGGCCCGCGGCTTCAGCGACGAGGAGATCCGGAAGATTCTGGGCGGGAATGCGCTGTGGTTTCTGGAGCGGGTCCTGGACAAGAAACCCTGGGGAACCTATGGATCCGGATAACCGGCCGGCGAGGGCAACATAGATAATTGTTGGATTATTTGATTGTCCTGATTGCCCGAGGTGAAAACATAAATTACTAGAGAATCGAAGACGAAAGATGCAAAAGAATCCTTTCTGCTACGCTCTGATGCGCCGGGGAAAAGCCAATCAGGACTTGCTGTTCAAGCGCCGCTACGGCACTGCTACAGGCAAGTGTGGTTTCAACCTGTGGGCGATGCACTTGGATATTGATGGTTCCGATCCGGCGTCAGTACTCATCTTCGTTCGGGGAGACGTGCCCGACGATAAGATCATGAGTGAGATCAACAAGGCGCAGACCTATTTTCGGGAACAAACCGAACAAAGGTTTGAGGCGTGACCGGTTGTGTCTATCGTCCCCGTTACCTTGCTGGGACGATCCTGGTTTTCGTCCCGAGAGCCCGCTAACAAGTCTCCGTTCGGAAGACCTTCATGCCTCTTGCCCTGTAATTGGGCAAGGCGCTCGGATGATCGAGAGTGCAGGTGTGGACCCACACCCGTGTCGTTCCCTTCCACGCCCAGGCCGACTCGATGGCGTGCGACAGGAGGTAGCCTCCGAAGCCTCGGCCGATGAATCCCGGCGCCAGGCCGAAGTAGGCGATCTCCACATCGCCGCCTTCCTGCCGCAGTTCGTAGTATCCGGCCGGGGATCCTCTGTAGTGAGCCAGCCAAGTGCGAAGAGCGTCGCTCACCGCGTAAGTCTTCCACTGTTCATCCGACCAGGAGAGCTTGTCCGTCCACTCCCAAGACTCGCCGACATATTGATATAAAAACCGGTTCAGCTGATACGCCTTTATCTCACATTCATATACTTGTAACCCTCCCGGGTCCTTCCTGGACCTGAGCCATGAAGGCGATCTCATCTCCAAATAATATGTCGTGACTTCAGGCACGTTACTATATGGAGGTAATATTGCTTCCGCCGGAGTCAATAGGGCGCCACACAAAACTCGGGAAGTCCGGCCGTCGCCTGGTAGCCCGACGGTTCCATGACCACGATAGTGGGCCGTCCGTTGCGGTCGCGCTGCGCCGGGAATGTGATGGTGTGGTGCCGGGCGAGGATGACCGGGTCACGCGGCCGCCGATTCAGAAAGACGTCCACCGGACTCATGTTGCCACCGGGAACCCCCCGGAAGCCGAAGGGTGGCAGAGCGTAGTGCATGGGAACGATCCAGGTGGGCTGCAGGATTTCGATCATCCGGTCCAGGGCGTCCAGCGGGACGGTGAACCCCTCGCCCACCAGCGCCAGCAGCACGTCGCACCGGCCGGCCCACGGCTCCAACTCCTCCCGTCCCAGTTCGTATCCCACGTCTCCCATGTGCGCGAACCAGAGGCCCCCGGCCTGGAAGGCGTAGAGGGCGTTGTCTTCGGGGCCGTCGGGATGATCCGGCGTCTCCGCCGCCGGAATGGCCGCCACCGGTTGGCCGTTGATGGTCTCCTCCGCCCGGCCATTGGCCACGTCCAGGGCGTTGATGACGTGCGGCTCTCCCCCGACCAGGGACACGTTGTCATGCAATTCATCGGTCAGCGAGCTGACGATCACGACATCCCCGTCCAGACTCATGCCGTCGTTACCGAGACCCGTAATGGTCAGGGTGAACGGGTCCGTGACCAGCGTCGGCCTTCCCTCTTCCAAGACACGAAAGCAGGCATGCCCTACAAACTCGAGTCGAACCGCCATCACACCTCCCCGCCCTGAAATTGGCGCAACGTCTTCACCAGCGCCATGCGCTTCATGGCCACGTCGACGCCCACGATGAAAATCCGGACGCCCAGATCGGAATAGTAACGCGCTTCGCCGGGCCCCGACGCGGACATGACCGAAATCTTGCCCGCGTCCCGGGTCACCCGCAGGATGTGCTCGATCCTGGGGGCCAGATACTCTTTGGCTTCCCGGCCGCTGAGACCCAGGCCGGTGGCCCAGTCCCCGGGGCCCACGGAGACCATGTCGATTCCGTCGAGGCCGACGATCTCTTCCAGGTTCCCGTACCCCTCATCGCTCTCGAACATGACCATCATCCGCACCGTCCGGTCGGCTTGGCGCAGGATTTCCAGGGAATCGGGACCGAGTTGAAAACCGGTTCCGGCGCCGGTGGAGGAGACGCCCCGCTGTCCCAGGGGCGGAAACTTCCCCAGTTGAACCAGGAGCGCGGCCTGTTCCACGGTCCGGACGTCCGGCAAGGTCACGATGCGGACACCCCCGTCCAGCAACGGCTGGACGTTGGTTCGCAGCAGCTCGGGGATCCGCACCAGGGGCACCATCCCCAGGTGCTCGATGCTCCGCGTGAGCCGGATCAGCTCGGAAATGGACTGGGGACAGTGCTCCAGATCCAGCCAGACCAGGTGGTAGCCGGCCTGCGCCATCAACTCGATGTCGGTCAGGGTCGCGTCCCGGCAGAGGACGCCGTAGAGATGTTCGTGTTCCTGGAGCAGTTCGCCGAGTCGATCCGAAACGAGGTGGGCCATCGATGCCTCCGATCCGGCGCCAAGTTTACCCAGGAGGGAGCATCGGCGGCCAGCCCCGCGCCGTCCCTTTGCTTTCGGGATTCGTTGAGACGGTACCCGGGCCCGGGAAACCCGAACTGGATAGACTGATTGGTGGATCGGGGACGTGTACGGTTCCGGCAGTGCCCGTCAGCATCACTTCGGCCGACCGGTGGGGTCGTCGAGCCACGGACAGGACCCGTATGAGAATTTTCGAACTGAACAGCGAGGTCGAGGTCGCCCGCCGGACCGTAGACGTTTTTCCCTTCTTCTCGGACGCCTTCAACCTGGAGAGGCTGACCCCTCCCTGGCTCCGATTCCAGGTGGTCACGCCCGGACCGATCCGCATGCAGGCGGGAACCCGGATCGAGTACCGCTTGCGCCTCCGGGGCGTGCCGGTCCGCTGGATCAGCGAGATCACGGCCTGGGAACCACCCCATCGATTCGTCGACCGGCAGGTCAAGGGCCCCTACCGCCTCTGGATCCACGAGCACCGATTTCGCGACTCGGGAAATGGCGCGATCTGCGAGGACACGGTCCGCTACGCCGTCTGGGGCGGCGCCCTGGTGAACTGGCTGGCAGTCGGGAGAGACGTGAAGCGGATCTTCGACTACCGGCGGGAGAAGTTGCTCGAAATCTTCGGCTCGGGCGCGTAGATTTGCGGCCACTCCCCTTGGGGTTTCGACCGCAGGACGCAGGGCCTCTTCGGAGGCCCTTGCTTTTTTGGACCCAGAGGAGAGATTGTGATGAAGGACATGGCCGACGGTACGCCGACGGCAATGAATCTGCAAAAAGATATACAGCGAATAGCAGTTTAAGCCGCGCAACAAATACCGGTAGTTCGTTCAACTGGCCCGCAAGGGCAGGCATCTAAATGAGGCCACCGAAGGGTAGATGCGATGTCGGTCGATGCTCCTCGTTTTTGGGAACAGGTTCGACTCGGTGAAGACAGCGGTCTCGAACTGAAGGAAGCTCAGTTTCGGGGCCGCCGGGTCTCCGCTCCTCGACGCGCCGACCTCGCCGACGAACTCGCGGCCTTCGCCAACTCCCGCGGTGGCCGTCTCGTCCTAGGCGTATCGGATGACCGGAAACCCCAGGCGCCTGACCCAACGCAATTGGACGTGTTGGCGAAGTTCGTGACGGAAATCTGTGAGGACCTCATCAAGCCCCGGCTGGATTTCAGCATCTACCGAGTTCCGGCACTTGCGGGCGGTGGTGTGCTATTCGTGGAAATCCCCGTCGAAGTGACCGTTTATCGCTCCCCTGGGGGCCATTTTCAGCGCCGGGGGGACCGCAAACGGCGGATGCACACTGCGGAAATCCGCCGATTGATGCAGTCACGGGGACAATCCGACGCCGTGGCCACTGACACGCAGGTAGTCCGTGATAGCGGAATCAACAGCTTGAGCCCGGAACTATGGCGACGGTATGCGAGTTCGCGTGTCAACGAGCCCGACGAGGTCAGCCTATCGAAGCTGAAGTTTCTCAAAGATGATCTTCATGGAACGCCCCGAGCCACGGTCGGCGGAGTGCTGCTGGCCTCCAAAGATCCCCGGGGTGCTCTGCCAAACGCCTACATCCAAGCCGTCTGCTACGACGGCAACCAGATGGACGGCAATCGGCAACTGGACGCCCAAGACATCAGCGGGCCTCTCGACCGACAAATACGTGGCGCAATGCGTTTCGTCGTCCGCAACCGGCGCATCGCGGCCCGCAAACGGCCGGCCCGCCAGGATGTGCCTCAATACAGCGAACGCGCGGTCTTCGAGGCCGTGGTGAATGCCGTAGTGCACCGAGACTACGCCGTGCGAGGATCGAAGATACGTTTGTTCATGTTTGACGACAGACTGGAACTCTACTCTCCGGGTGGTCTCTGCAACTCCATGACCCCTGAAGACCTTCGCACCAGTCAGTTCACGCGCAACGAACTCCTGGCCTCCCGGCTGGGGCAATGTCCGGTCGGGGACGTGCCCGGGGCTGGCGGGCGGCGATACTTCATCGAACGGCGTGGCGAGGGCATCGGCGTAATCGAGGACGAGACGTTCTCGCTCGCGGGAGAGAAACCAGTCTTCGAAGTGATCGGCGACCGGGAATTGAAGCTCGTCCTGCCGGCGGCGAGTCCACCGCCTCCGGACGGGGTCGCGGCGCGCATCACGATCCGTCACGACGGGACCGGCGAACCGATGCCCGGCGTACACGTGCTACTTCTTTATCCCAACAAGACGTACAGGGAAGAGCGTACCGATGCGTTCGGTCGAGCCGATTTCGATCTCTACGCGCGGCTCCCCATGATCGTGTTCTCCGCCGCGCCGGGTTTCGCGGCCGGAGTGACACGGGGCTACTTGCCGGACCAACCCCTCGAAATTCACATGAGGCCTCTCGTCGATGGAGGCTCGCTAATCATCGCTGAACGTACCGGGCGCCTCCCGGGTATCCAAGGACGGCTGAATCCCATATTGGACAACTTGGACCGAACCTATCTCTACGCCAACAATGTAGCCATCAACGACGGTCTTCAACAGCCGGTTCACTTCAGTCTCAACGAACCGGTCCGTCTGACTGATTCGCTGGGCTCAAGTGCGACGTTATGGTTCCGAGAAATGGTCGGTTCATCGTGCGTTTTCGATTACCGATTCAGTCTTTGACCGAGTTTCCGGTCGCGCCGGGACTTGGGCGAGTGACAGTAGAATCCGGGCGTTTCGCGCCGGGACCCGATTCGCTCGGCTTTACTCAAAAGAGGAAACGACAGTGACAATGGCAGCACGGCCTGGAACCTTGTCAATCGCGTACTTGCTTGCACTCCTGATCCAGCCGGTCCCGGCGGTCGGCGCGACCGGGTCGGCACACGAGACACTGGAAATCCGCGTCGGCCCCCAGACGGTGGTCATGGAAGACGCCATCTTCCCCTACATGACCACCACCCGGGAAGGGACCATCATCGTGGTCGGGACCGTCCTCCGGCCCGATCCCGAGTCGTACACCGGACCCAACTACCCGCGGGACATTCCCAGGACCGTGCGCTCCACCGACGGCGGCAATACCTGGGAACTCTGGTTCCCCACGGAGGAACAGGGAGACGGTCCCATCATCTCCGGATGCACCCTCCAGTTGCGGTCCGGCCGGATCCTGATCTATGACTACTACAGTCGGCACATCGGGGACGGCCGCTTCCAGGGTCAGGTCTGGCACTCCGACGACCAGTGGCAGACGGTGACGCCCTCGCCCTACATCGCCCACGTTCCCCGGGCCAAACCGAATCTCGGCGACGACCGGGGAGATACCGTCCCCACCGGGATTCTGTGGCACCGCACCATTCTGGAGATGCCCGACGGAGACCTTCTGGCCGGCATCTACGGCGTCTTCCAGGAGGACAACACCCCCAGCCAGTACCGGCCCAGCATGAAGCAATTCCGCGCGTTGCTGCTTCGCTCCACGGACGTGGGCAAGAACTGGTCCTATGTCTCCACCATCGCCGCGGGGCCCATGGGTCAGGAGGGATTCAACGAGCCGGTGATCGTCCGCCTCAGCCGGGGGAGGCACAAGGGACGGCTCGTCTGCCTGATGCGGACCGGAAGGGAAAACCCCCTCTACCAGGCCCACTCGGACGATGAAGGGACCACTTGGAGCCAAGCCCTGCCCATGCGCTGGCAGTACAGCCGCTGGGGCAGGTGGCGGGACATCGTGGGTGTCGATCCCGACCTGATCGAGATGCAGGACGGCACCCTGGTGGCCAGCTTCGGGCACAAGCCCGACTTCAAGGACGACGGGATCTTCGTGGTCTTCAGTCTGGACCAGGGCCATTCCTGGACCCAGGTAACGCGGCTCGCCATGGACATCACCGGCGCCTACACCACGGTTCGCGAGATCAGTCCCGGCAAGCTGTTCGTCGTCTACGACAAGCGGGACGACTTCTACACCTCCCCCTCCCGCCGGATCTATGGCCGGATGATCGAGGTGAAACGGCGTTGAATCTGCCCCGGAGCTGCATCGAGGGACCTGTTGGACCCCGCGGCTCCCTTCATTCGACAACGACGTGAAATGCCGGGAACTCGGCCGTCTGCCGACCAGGCCGGAGAAAGCCGCATAGCACGGCCGTGAGGGTAGATCGCCAATCTCCCCGTGGTCTATCCTCGTGACTGTGAAGATCCGTCCCGCAGCACTATCCGATCTCGAAACCATCGTTGAATTCAATGCGCGTCTGGCGAAGGAAACCGAAGATGTGGACTTGGACATGGACCGGCTGAGAGCGGGGGTCGCCGCGATGTTGCGTGACGAGGCTCTGGGCCTTTACTTCATCGCGGCGTCGGGGTCCGGTCCGGCCGGCCAACTGGGGCTGACATACGAATGGAGCGACTGGAGGAACGGCATGTTCTGGTGGCTTCAAAGTGTCTACGTGCGTCCTGAATTCCGGCGCCAAGGGGTTCTGCGCGCTCTTTACGGACACGTTCTGGAAATGGCCAAGGACCGTGGCGTGTGTGGGATTCGGCTCTATGTCGAGAACGAAAACCGCACGGCTCAGGAGGCGTACCGGCAACTGGGAATGGTCCGGGCAGTGTTTCACATGTACGAAGTTGATTTCGTAATTGCCCGGGAGCACCAGGTTCCGGCTCGGCGATTGGAGACTGAAAAATGACCAAAGGAAGATTCCTTCCGGACAAGCGCGACATGGTGAGAGTTCTGCTTGCGATGCTGATCGGCATGCTGGCGGGCGGCGCGTTCAATGCTTCGCTCGGCGAGCAGGGCGCGGACACGCCGGCGTTCGTACTGATCGGCGGAGTACTGGGGCTCGGCGGCGTACTCGTAGCGCAGGCCCGGCGGCGAGCGCGCGATTCACAGGGTGACTGACGAAGCATCCGCCGGCGTTGGAATCGGGAAGGATTGGCAGGGAACCAGGACCTACGGCAGGTCGATCGAACCTGGAGTTCGTTTCGGGCGAAGGTCCGATGACGCCTCCCCGGCGGATTCCACTGGACAGGGCCCCCTTCCTTCGGGGGTTGCCGGGTTGACGCTTCTGATCCGGCCCTCTTATCGGGGAGTACGGCCTAATGTCCACTGGCCTTCCCCGTCCGTAAAGTACGCCATGTCAACCACGAGCCCCTTCTTGCGCATCACCCACCAACCCTGGCGTAGCGATTCCTCATAGGGGCCTTCCTGGACATAACCGTCCGCGTCGCGCTCGACCCACCGGCCGTGGCGTTTCCCCGCCTCGTACGGACCTTCCTGCACGCCCCCGTCCGGCAAACGCAAAACCCAATGGCCCTGCTCCTTCCCCGCCTCGTAAGGGCCCTCCAGGACGTTCCCGTCCGGGTAGCGCTCCACCCAATGACCGTGGCGCTTCCCCGATTCATACGGGCCTTCCTGAACACCCCCGTCCCCGTAGCGTTCCACCCAATGACCGTGACGCTTCCCCGCCGCGAACGCGCCCTCCATCACGGTCCCGGAAGTGAAGCGCAACACCCACCGGCCCTGGCGGTTCCCTTCCTTGTACGGTCCTTCCTGGACGGTCCCGGAAACGAATTTCTCGACCCAATTTCCATGCCGTTTACCCGCATCATAGGAACCTTCCGAGACGTTCCCGGACGCGAAGCGCAACACCCACCGGCCCTGCTGCTTTCCCGCCGCGAAAGGGCCTTCCATGACAGTCCCGGAATCGAATCGCAAGACCCAATCGCCATGACGCTCGCCCGACTCATAGGGGCCTTCCTGGACCGTGCCGTTCTCCAGGCGCTCCACCCAGTGACCGTGCTTATTCCCATTCTCGTAGTCGCCTTCGGAGAGGTTCCCGTCCTTGTCGCGGTAAACCCACCGGCCCTGTGCCTTGCCTCCCACGAGGGACCCCGTTTTTTCCTGGGATTTCTTGCCCGCGTCCCAGACCTCCCTGAGCGTGCCGGCGCCCTGAGCCAACCCCTCGGAACACTCGGCCGTCCAGGTCACGTTCTCGTCCGGCTCGAAGTAGTTGTTCCAGACGTAACATCCCGGCTGGTTGGCCAACTCCATCCAGCAGGACGCGCCCTCGGGTTGGTCTTTGCACCGGAACCCCACGGGGGGAGGTCCTGGGACCGCCCCGGAACCGCCCGGTTCCACGAGGGCTTCCGGTGGAACCTGGCACTCTTGACCGGCGAACCCGGGAGCGATCAACAGGAGGAAAACAACGAGAGTGCGGATCGGACCTGGCAAGGGCACTCCCAACTGTCCTTGGCGCGCTCGGAGAAGGATCGATTGCTCTTGATCTTACCGAAGCCGCGTACCGCCGGGAAGCGCATCGGGCGGGCTGTCCCGGTGTGGGAACGGATCAGAATTCGTCAGAACGTCTGCTCGTTTTCGACCACTCTGTCCAACGGCTGTTCGACAGTTGCCGTTACCCAAGAACAGCTATCGCGACAATGGCCACTATGGAGGCCCAAAAGATGGTCCATAAGGCGATGGCTCTCTTCAGGTCGCATCCGCACTGTTGTTCCGAATCTCCCGCCCGAAACTGCTCGTTCATCCGTGCGCTCTCATCGGCCAGGTGGGCCAGGGTGTCGTCGTCGAGCGCCGGGATTGCAGCTTCGATCTTCTCCAGGTCGAAATGGCGGCCGAGTTTCTGAACCTCCGGACGCTGGAGCAGAGTCAGAACTTCGCCGATGTTGCCGGCGCGTTCGGCATTTCCAGCCGAGATCTCGCCTTTCAGATCCTCAATGAATACGAGGTGAACCGCGTCCGGGCCGGGGCCGGCATGAAGGCTGGACGACAGCACAAGGATGACGGAAAGGGCCAGCGAAAGGAGCTTCATCGAAGTTCTCCTGACTCTCGACAGGTGGCGGAGGGTTTCCGACACGATATATGCAAGGGGTCCGATGGGCAATCGATCGTCGAGAACCGCCGCCCACCTCTCTACGTGGATCCAAGACCCGGCTTTCCCCACGCGGCGCCGAACACGAACTCGCTCTGGGGCCGACGGGTGCGCGAACCTTCGTCTCGTGCCCGCAATTTCGAGGCTCCAGCGCCGGGACCGGCCCGATAGCCGAGCGCCAGCGCCGTTACTGCCTCGAACCCGTCCGGGATGGAAAATACCTCCCGCGCCTTGTCGGGCCGAATTCCGGCCATTTGATGCACGTAGATTCCCCGGCTCGTCGCCTCGAACGTGAGGCTCGCGGAAGCCAGTCCCAGATCGTGCTCTGCGACGCGGTTGAACCGGCCGTTATGGGTGAAGCTTGTCCTGATACACCCGAGCGCGAGCGTCGGAACTTCGCGGGCCCAGGCCTGGTTGCCCTCGAGCAGGCAGCTCAAGACCTTCTCGAATTCCTCCTTCCGGTCGCGACTCGCGACGAGATAGCGCCAGGGCTGCTCGTTGAACGAGGATGCCGCCCAGCGCGCCGCCTCGAAGATGGACAGCAGATCTTCGCGAGGGATCAGCCGCCGCGAGAAGGCGTATGGACTCCAGCGCGCCGAGATGAATTTGTGAACGGGATGATCCGGGGAGGCCTCCTTGGACATGGCTCGAAGTATATGAAATTACGCTGGAGGTGAAGAATGGAAAACGGCCGAGCGAAAGGAGTGTCCTCCGGGTTCATCGATCTCCCGTCGGGGAGAACGGCCTAGCTTTGGCCCCACGCCCCCTCCCCCTTCACAAAGTACGCTTCCTCAACCACGACCCCTTTCCTCCGCTTGAACCACCATCCGTGGCGCTTCCCAGCCTCATACGGGCCTTCCTGGATGGTCCCGTCCGCCAAACGCTCAACCCAATGCCCCTGCTCCTTGCCCGCCTCATACGAGCCTTCCAGGACGGCCCCATCCGCGTAGCGCTCGACCCAATGACCCTGACGCTTCCCGGCCACGAACGGGCCTTCCATCACAGTCCCGGAAGCGAAACGCAACACCCACTTGCCCTGCCGTCTCCCTCTCACGTACGGGCCTTCCTGGACGGTCCCATTCGCCAGGCGCTCGACCCAGTTGCCGTGACGCCTGTTCACCTTGTACGGGCCTTCATGGACGTTCCCGTTAGCGAAACGCAACACCCACTTGCCCTCTTGGTACCCCTTCGCAAACGAGCCCTCCATGACGGTCCCGGTAGCGAAGCGCAGAGACCACTTGCCCTGCCGTTTCCCCGCCTCATACGGCCCTTCCTGGACGGTCCCTCCCGCCAGGCGCTCGACCCAGTCTCCGTGACGCATGCCCTCCTTAAACGGGCCCTCCGAGACGTTCCCATCCTGGTCGCGGTAGACCCATTTCCCGAGTGCCTTTCCTTTCACAATGCGCCCGGTTTTTTCCTCCTTTTTTCTGCCCCCGTCCCAGGCCTCCGTCAACGTGCCTTTGCCGTGAGCCAACCCCTCGGCGCACCCTGCGGTCCAAGTCAGGGCCTCGTCCTCCTGGAAGTAGCTGTTCCAGACGTAACATCCCGGCTGGTTGGCCAACTCCATCCAGCAGGACGTGCCTTGGGGCTGGCCTTTGCAGTGGACCCCCTCGGGCGTGGATCCGGCACCCGAACCGGGACGGCCCGGAGCCGCCGCGGTCTCCGCGGGAAGCCGGCCGGCGAAACCGGGGGCACTCAACACGAGCGAAAAAATAATCGTAACTATCGAACCGGTCATGGGAAGTCTCTCCTGTCCTCCGCTTGTGCGGGCAAGATTCGTTCGTTGCGCATCATACCGCAGGGGCGCGCTACGAGTTGGATCGATGGACCTTTTCGGTGGCGGCCGAAGGCCTCCAAACCGGACGGGTGGAGCCGTCAACGGTAACGAATCGGCACCGGGTTTTCGTCGCGGCCCGATAAGATTCTCCGCAGGACACGGACGGCGACGTCGGCGTCGAACGGCCGGAATCGGAAGCTGATCTCGTGGTGTCCCGGAGGCAAAAACACGCCCCGGAAAGCATAGTTGGCGTAGTGGATCGGCACTTCCCGACCGTCCAGCCAGGCCTTCCATCCCTCGGTGAGGACATCCGCCAGGACCAGGAGGCGCGGATGCCCGCTGTCGGCCACCACCTCCACCCGGTCGTTTTCGTAATTCACGATCCGGACCTGATCCGGGCCGCCCGGTTCGGTTGAAATCTCGAAACTCGAGCCGTCGGCGCACGGAGGGGTTGCACTGGCGCCGAAGACTCGTTGCAACTCGGGGACCGGCTCATCCCGCAGTTCGACCACGGCATTGCCATGGTGGGAGAAGGAAGGGCTGGACAGCAGTTCCGCCGCCTGCTCTCTACTGCAGGCGACCTGGAACCGGTTCAGCAGGCGCACGCGGGGAAGCGCATCCGGATTCTCGTAGACCGAGATGTTGGCGAAGCGCTCCACCAGCGGCAGATCGGCGGCATCGTAAGTCGAATCGTACTCTTCCAGGTCCAGGGCGGTGATCACGTATTTCACGTCGAGACTGTCCAGTGCTTCCGATGCATAGCCGGGCATCATGGGTGAAAACAGCGGCGGTCCCGAGTAGACGTTTCGTTTGCCCGCAAACATCTGGTAGCGGCCGGAGACGAACGGATTGGCGCCCGAAATGGAATGAATCGGATAGAGATTGGGCAGGTTCGACATCTCTGCGCCGGCGTAAATCAGGTCGACGCGGCGAGGGGGAGCGCCGCTCTCTCCGGCAGCCGTATTTTCGCCGATGAACTCCACGATTTGCCGGTGGGCCTTGGGCAACCCGCCGGGATGGCTGATTTTTCCGGTCGGCACCACATTGATCCTGCGGTTCAGGTTCACCCATCCCAGGTTGGCCACCAGAAGGGCCGTGAGGGTCAGAGACAACGGCCATCGCAGTTGTTGGTAACGCAGCAACAGAAACAGAGCCAGTGCGGATGCGAATATCCAGACCGAAGCGGCCGCGAGGGCCTCGAGGACCGGCCGCCAATCCTGGTGCAGAGTCACGCCCTTGAATACGGCAACCGAGAAGGCCGTCGCCAGAAGCACAAGGCACACCCTTCCTGCCAATTGCGTCCGCCGGGACGGAAGCCTCTCCCGGTCCCTTCGCAATACCTCGTCCAACACCAGGGCGATCAGGCCCGCCAAGGCGATATTGAGCAGAAACCCGCCGTCCAGGGGCCGCTGAAAGAGCGCGACGCCGGGGATGACTTCGTAAAAAAAACGGTACGCCGGCGTCAGATCGCCAAGCATGTACAGGAGCGAAAACGCCAGCATGGCCAGGAAGAACAGGTTGCGGCGCCTCCAGAGGACTCCGCGCCACAAGCCCCAGAACCCCAGCACCCACACACCGAGGCCTCCCACGTACAACAAAGACTCGGTCCGATCATCCGCCCCGACATAGTTGTCGCCGAGAGCGCCGAAGAGGTCCGGCGCCAGCAGCGTTGCCGGAATATAGGGCCACATGGACTGCCGGGCCGCGAACGCGTACTCGTAATGGGGACGGTTGCTGTCATCCAGGAACAGGAAGATGCCGTAGAGCTGGGGCAGCAGAACCAGGAATGCAAGGATCCCGGCCGCGGCCAGCCAGGGCAGTCTCCGCACCAGAAATGCCACCTTGTCCGGCGCCCTGAAGAACGCCGCCGCCGCGACGGCGGCCAGAACCAGCGACAGCAGGTAAGCCAACTGGTTGCCGTGCGCCGCCATGCCCCCGGCGGCGACACCGAAACCTGCCGCAACGCCAACCCGGGGAGTGCTCAACAAACGGCGCAAGAGCACCAGCGCCCACGGGAAGTAGGCGTAGCTCAAGATCATGGTCGTGTGTTGCAGCCGGGTCAGGGCGTACCCGCCGAACATGAAGACGGCGGCGCCCAGCACCGCCGGCAACAACGCCACGTCCTCACGCCGGAGCAGAACGTAAAAGCCGATCCCGCCCAAAAGCACGTGGAGCGCCACGACCAGGGTGAACCAGTGGATGTCGTGAGGGTCCCCCAGCACCATCAAGGGCATGAACAGGGGAGAGAACAGGAACATCTGGGGATCGGACAACGCGGGATGCCCGGCGAAGAGGTTCGGATTCCAAAGAGGTGAATCTCCTTGCTGAATCGCTCTCGCGGAAAACGCGGCGGCGGGGAAATTCTGAGCCAGGGCGTCGTAGGTGACGACCCTCAAGCCGCTCAAGAGGGGCGAGTAGCAGGCCGCCCATGCCAGGACCACGAGCCAGAACCCGGCGTACCGGAGGACTTGGCGCCGAATGAAATCGGTCCACCGGGTTTGATTCTGTCCGTCGCTCGTCAGGCGCATCGGCCACCGGGAATGATTGAGAGGATGGAAACGGGAAAGGCGGTCCTTCGGCTACTCGCCGGAGGGTTCCCCGGACTCTTCTGCGGACTCCTCCTCGGAAAGCTCCTCCGGAAAACGGCCGACGAGAAGCCCGGGGAAGCGGGACCGGCCCTTGTCTTCGCCGGAGATTCCGTAGAAGGCTCCGTCCAAGTGCAGGAACTCGGTATCCGCCAGGCCCGGCTCGAAGCTGGAAACCAGGGTGTAGGTGTCTCCGGAAGGATCGTATTCGTAGACGGTTCCCAGAAACGTCCGGGCGTACCCGCCGGACAGGTAGATCAGTTCGCCCACCGGTTCCGCCCACCAGGCCCGGGCCGCCACCGGAGCCGGACCCAACAGGCTCCATTGTCCCGTCCCGGTGTCGAACCGGTAGGCGTCGTCCAGGTTTCGCAACTGCTGCCCCAGTTCCTTGGTGGAGCCTCCGAAGATGTACACCGAGCTCCCGAGTACGGCGGCCGCGTGAATCATCCGGGGCGGTCCCGGAATCGGCGCCAACCTCTGCCAGTCGCCGGTCGCAACGTCCAGGGACCAGACCTCATCGGTGCAACGGTCCAGATCGGTCATGCTGTGGCTTCCCGCCACCTGGTAGATGGTGGATCCGACGGCCACCACCGATGCCAAATAGCGCGGCGCCGGATTCTGTCCCGCCACGGACCAGCCTTCTTCGGTCAGCTTGAAGACCTGGCGTTGCGGCTGCGGACCGTTGCCTCCGCCCAACAGGTAGATCTCCTCCCCGATCCGGACCATTCCACCGTAACCCAGAGGTTCCGGCAGAGACGGCCGCTGGGACCACCTTTCGGCTTCCGGATCGTAGAAGTCGACTCGATCCGTCCAGAGTTTCTCGCCTTCCCGCCAGTAGGCTCCCCCGGCGACGAGAATTCCCTCCTGGTAGGCGACGGCGCTGTAGCCGCCCCTGGGAAGGTCCAGATCGGGGCCCCTGGACCAGGTGAGCGAGGTCTCCCCGGCGACGGCTCCGGCCACGAGAATCAGTGAAAAAAACGATGCGCCGATCGACCGCAACATCATTGCCTAGACTGCAATTACGGTCTTGAACTTGCAAGTTTCGGCTGCGGACCGACCGCGCGGACAGAGCAATCAGTCCACTCCCGGACCCGCCAGATGGCGGCCGGCGTCGATCCGGATGGTTTCGCCCGTAATGGTCTCGCTCTTCAGGAGGGTCACGATCATCTCGGCGATCTCGCCGGCAGCGGACTCGCGCCGGAGGGGTGTCCGGGCGATCACGCTGCGGTCCCAGTCCTCACGGCTGATTTCCGGCGGGCGCATGGTGGGGCCCGGAGCGATGGCGTTGACCAGAATGCCGTGGGGAGCCAGTTCGGCGGCGAAGGCGCGGGTCATGAAGTCGATGGCCGCCTTGGAGGTGAGATAGGGGAGGTAGTTCCGGTAGGGAGTCCCTCCGGCGGCCCAGTCGCTGAAGAAGACCAGGTGTCCCCGGGTCGGACCCGGGTTCCGCCGCATGCTCCGGGCGGCGTGGACCGCCAGGAGATAGTTGGCCCGGGCCGCCGGCTCCGCGGCTTCCCAGGCGGCCGCGTCCAACGAATCCAGGGGAGCCCGGGGAAATCCCGACGCCAGGTTGACGAGAAAGGAGAGGTCCCCGAGTTCCTCCCGGACCGTCCCCATCAGGCGATCCACGTCCTCGGGCCGGCTCACATCAGCCTGGACCAGACAGGTTCGGGTCAGAGGCGCCAACTCCGCCTGAAGCCCCTCGGCGGCGCGCTTGGATCCCCGGTAGCTGAGCGCCAGGCGAACGCCCGCCTGAGCCAGGCGCCGCGCCACCACGCCGCCCATCCGCTTCGTCCCCACCATCAGGGCGGTCCTGCCTTCCAGGTTCAACATGGGTTTGCCCGTATCGATCGGCGAGTATAGCAAGTCTGGAGCGGCGACTGGAGCGGCGACATTCCTGTCGCCGGGGGCGGCGGTTTCCTAATCGCCGAACTCCGGAGGAACGATTTGGTGCCGAAGACCGGGCGATTTGGAGATCGCCTCCTGCCGCCTCAAATCGGTTATGATTCCGGGACTTGGAGGACGCCATGACCACCGATTTCACCCGCCGATCCTGCCAGATTCGGCTCCCCGCTCTTGTCCTCTTCCTGGCCATGGGACATCCGGGTTTTTCCCAGTCCGGGGACCCCTTTCCCGTGCAACTGGCCCAAGGCCTGATGGCGGGCGCCGTGGACGACGCTTCGGCGATTCTCCAGTCCCGCCTCACCTCGACCGAGAGCCTCGTCGACCCCCGCTGGTCGGGCGTCCTGGGGATCAGGGGAATCTCCCGTTTCGAGGTGGCGGCCGGGGCCGACTTCAAGAACCCGATTCGGACCGCGTGGCTCGCCGCCCTCCCGGAGAACGACTTCATAGTGAAGGTCAAGGTGGAAGGGCTTCGGCCGGAGACCCGCTACCACTATCGCCTGGTCTACGGACCGGACAAGTCGCGGCTCAAGAAATCGCCTCCCGCGATTTTCACCACTATGGGCGGACCCGACGGGCAGGTCTCCTACAGCTTCGCCCTGGCCGCCTGCATGAACTACACCTATTTCCACTACACGGGCCACGGTTCCAAACCACCCTACAGCGGACCGGACAAGGAGCTGGGCTATCCCGCTCTGGCTGCCATCCTGGCCTTGGAGCCCGACTTCTTCGTGGGCCTGGGCGACAACGTCTACTACGACGTCCCCGGCGCCGACCAGGACATGAGAGGACGGGCGGAGACGCAACACCAGTTGCGGATGAAGTACCACGAGCAGTTCTCGCAGCAGAGGTTCCCGGACTTGTTCGCCCGAGTGGCCACCTACTGGTTGAAGGACGACCACGACTACCGGTTCAACGACTCCGATCCGGTCAATCCGGTCCGTATCCATATCTATGACGAGTCAAATTCGGGAACCTATCCCAAGGAAAACCTCTTCCCGAAGCACTCCGGTTCCGGCCACGACCCGACCCATGAACTCGGCGCGCGGATGTTCCGGGAGCAGCTTCCCGTGGTCGATCCACGGGCGTCCGACGCGGTGACCTACTCCACTCGGCGAGTGAACCGGGACCTGCAGATCTGGATCGTGGAGGGACGCGAATACCGCAGTCCCAACGACTCCCCCGACGGTCCCCAGAAGACGATCTGGGGGAAAGAACAGAAGGAATGGCTGCAACGGACCCTGCTGGAGAGCGACGCCACCTTCAAGGTTCTCCTCTCGGCGACCCCCATGGTGGGACCCGACTACGCCGCAAAGCGCGACAACCACGTCAACCCGGGAGGATTTCAAACCGAGGGCGACGAGTTCTTCCGCTGGCTGACGGACAAGGGTTTCTCTCCGGACCGCTTCATGATCGTCTGCGGTGACCGGCACTGGCAGTATCACGCCGTCCACCCCTCCGGCTTTCAGGAATTCTCCGTCGGCGCGATGGACGACTCCAATGCGATTCTGGGATTCTTTCCCAGCGACCCCAAATCGTCGGACCCCGAGGGAAAGATCAAGCATCCCTATCATTTCGAGGAACCCACCGGCGGTTTCCTGATCATGAAGATCGGCCAGACCGGCGGGGGACGGGCCCGCATGGATTTCACCTTCCATGACGAAAAGGGCAATGTGCTCTACACCCACGCCAAGGAGGCCGGACCAGACTAAATGATCATTTTCCAGGAACTTACAGAAAGAATCGGCCGCCTGGCCCGGAGCTGCACGCTGGTTTTGTTCCTGGTCCCGGGCACCCTGGGTTTCTCCCGGTCCGGCGACCCCTTTCCCATGGAACTGGGCCACGGGCTGATGGCGGGAGCCGTGGATGACACGTCGGCCATCCTCCAGTCGCGCCTGACCTCGACGAACCGTGTCGTTGACCGCCGCTGGTCGGGAGTTCTGGGCATCGAGGGAGTCGCCCGCTTCGAGGTGGCGACGGGAGCCGATTTCAAGGACCCGATTCGGACCGAATGGCTCACCGCCCTCCCGGAAAACGACTTCATCGTGAAGGTGAAGGTGGATGGGCTGCGGCCGGAAACCCGCTACCACTACCGTCTGGCCTACGGACCGGACAAGTCACGTCTCGAGAAATCGGCGGCGGCGGCGTTCACCACGCTGGGCGGGGAAACCGGACAGGGCTCCTACAGCTTCGCCCTCTCCACCTGCATGCACTACAGCAAATTCCACTACACCGGCAGTGGTTCACAACCGCCGTACAGCGGACCGGACAAGGCGCTGGGCTATCCGGCGTTGGCGACGATCCTGGCCTTGGAGCCCGATTTCTTCGTGGGACTGGGAGACAACGTCTATTACGACGGCCCCGGAAGCGGCCACCAGATGAGAGGACGGGCGGAGACGCAGCACCAGTTGCGGATGAAGCACCAGGAGCAGTACTCGCAGCAGAGATTCCTGGACCTGTTCGCGCGGGTGGCCACCTACTGGATGAAAGACGACCACGACTACCGGTTCAACGACTCCGATCCGGTGAACCCGGCGCGCGTCTACGCCCAGGACAGGATCGGGGCCTATCCCAAGGAGAACCTCTACCCGACGCACTCCGGTTCCGGCCACGCTCCTTCCCACGAGCTGGGGGTCCGGATGTTCAGGGAACAGTATCCCGTCGTCGATCCGCAGGCGTCCGATTCGGTGACCTACTTCACCAGAAGAGTGAACCGGGACCTGCAGATCTGGATGGTGGAGGGACGGGACTACCGCAGCCCCAACGACTTTCCCGACGGTCCCCAGAAGACGATCTGGGGAAAGGAGCAGAAGGAGTGGCTCAAGCGGACCCTGCTGGCAAGCGACGCCACCTTCAAGGTCCTTCTCTCCGCGACCCCCATGGTGGGACCCGGCTACGAGTATAAGCGGGACAACCACGTCAATCCCGGGGGATTCCGCCATGAAGGCAACGAGTTCTTCCGCTGGTTGACGGAAAACCGGTTCTCTCCCGAACGATTCGTCATCATCTGCGGGGACCGGCACTGGCAGTACCACGCCATCCACCCCTCCGGCTTCCAGGAATTCTCCGTCGGCGCGATGATCGACGCCAACGCCATCATCGGGTACTTTCCGGGCGACCCCAAATCTTCGGATCCCGAGGGAAAAGTGAAACAGCCGTACCACTACGAGGAGCCCACCGGCGGTTTCCTGCTCCTGAAGATCGGCCGGACCGGCGAGGGGCGGGCCCGCATGGATTTCACCTTCTACGACGAAAAGGGCAAGTTGCTGTACACCCACGCCAGGGAGGCCGCGCCCCAATAGCGGCGCGCGACCCGATTTTCCGCCGAAATACGACCGACTCTTGGGGTAGTTTCACCACGGGCTGTTAAACTAGTGGACGTCAGCCGTCGGCGGGCGCCTCGGCCGGCAACACGGAAAGATTCGTCGCAGTTTCTAAACTCCAAACCATCGACTCCCAAAATGATCAGTCCCCAGGAACTTCGAGACAGGATTGACCGTCTTCCCCGGGTTTCCCTGGCCCATCTGCCCACACCTCTGGAAGAGCTTCCGCGGCTGAGCGCCGCGCTGGGCGGTCCCCGGATCTTCATCAAACGGGACGACTGCACCGGTCTGGCCTTCGGCGGCAACAAGGCCCGGCACAACGAGTTCATCCTGGGGCGGGCCCTGGAGGAAGGCGCCGACACGTTGGTCTGGGGAGCCGGAATCCAGTCCAACAACTGCCGTCAGACCGCCGCCGCCGCTGCCAAGCTCGGCCTGGAATGCCACTTGGTCCTGACCACGGATCACGCCGAGATGGAGTTCCAGGGAAACTTCCTCCTGGATCATCTGGTCGGGGCCCGGATCGAGCTCAACTCGGAACCCATGGGTCCCCCGCTCTGGAACAAGATCAAGGAAAAGTCCGACAGCCTGAGGGACGAGGGGAAAAGGGTCTTCACCATCGCCGACCCGCCGTCGCGGTTCGCGGCCTCCGTGAGTTACACCGGGGCTTTGGTGGAGCTCCGGGACCAGTTGGACGAGCAGAACGTCCGGGCCGACGCCGTCTATTTCTCCTCCAGCGGCTCCACCGGAGCGGGGATGTTCCTGGGCCGGAAACTGCTTCAATGGGAGGCGGTTCTGGAGGCGATCATGCCCATCGAATGGCCTTTCGATACGGCTGAGTACATGGCCAAACTGGCCAACGGCGCGGCCGAGCTGATGGGACTCGAACCGGCCGTGACGCTGGAGGACATTCAGGCGAGCCCCGATTACATCGGCGCCGGATACGGCATCCCGACCCCCGAAGGACTGGAAGCCATCTCGCTGTTGGCCCGGCAGGAGGGGATCCTGCTGGATCCCATCTATACGGGCAAGGCCATGGGGGCTCTCGTGGCGGACGTTCGGCGGGGCCGGTGGCGGAAGGGCCAGAATCTCGTCTTCGTGCACACCGGCGGAACACCGGCGCTCTTCTATCACCACCGGGACTTGGCACCCATGTTCGACACTGCGGGAAAGGAAGGTTGAACGTGTCGCTTCAGGACCAGATCGACTTCGACAAGCAGGGAGGGCTCGTCCCCGTCATCGCCCAGGATGATGAGACAGGCGACGTCCTCATGATGGCGTACATGAACCCGGAGGCGCTGGAAGAGTCGCTCCGCACCGGCCGGGTCTGCTATTACTCGCGCAGCCGAGACCGCCTCTGGCGCAAGGGTGAGGAGAGCGGACACGTGCAGCGGATCCATTCGGTTCACGTGGACTGCGACTCCGACACAATTCTGGTCCGGGTCACTCAACTGGGAGGCGCCGCCTGCCACAAAGGCTACAGGAGTTGTTTTTTTCGAAAGGTGGAGGACGGCGAGCTGTCCGTCGTTGCGGAGCCGGTATTCGATCCAGCCGAGGTCTACGGGAGCGGGAAATCCAAATGAGCGAACGAATCCTGACGTTGGGAATTCCCGCGGGCAGCCTCCAGGAAGCGACGGCCCAGCTCTTCGCCAAGGCCGGATACCAGATCCGGTTCCGCTCCCGGTCCTACTATCCGTCCATCGACGACTCGGAGATCGAGTGCATCCTGATCCGGGCCCAGGAAATGGCCCGCTACGTGCAGGTTGGAGTCATGGACGCCGGTCTGACCGGGCATGACTGGATCGTGGAGAACAGAGCCCAAGTGGTCGAAGTCGCCGAGTTGGTCTTCTCCAAGGTGAGCCGGAAGCCGGTGCGTTGGGTCCTGGCCGTTCCCGAGGACTCTCCCATACGCGAACCGGCGGATCTGGCCGGCAAGCATATCGCCACCGAGGGGGTCAACCTGACCCGGGCCTATCTGAAACGCCACGGCGTGGAAGCGCACGTGGAGTTCTCCTGGGGCGCCACCGAGGTGAAGCCTCCCCGCCTGGCCGACGCCATCGTGGAGGTGACCGAGACCGGTTCCTCCCTGCGCGCCAACAACCTCAGGGTCATCGATACGATCCTGGTGAGCACGCCCCGGCTCATCGCCAACCGGGACGCGTGGGAAGACCCCTGGAAGCGGCAGAAGATCGAGAATATCTCGCTCATGCTACGGGGAGCCATGGCGGCCGAGGGCAAGGTGGGAATGATGATGAACGTTCCCAGGGATTCCGTCGAAGCGGTCCTGGAAATCCTGCCCGCTCTCCAGAAGCCCACCATCTCGTCACTGTCGTCCGAGGGCTGGACCGCCGTCAACACCATCATCGACGAGGCGGTGGTGCGGGACATCGTGCCCCGGGTTCGGGCGGCCGGCGCGGTGGGAATCGTGGAGTATCCTCTCAACAAGATCATCGACTGATGGGAAACACGGACACTCGGCGTACGGCCATGGTCACCGGCGGCGGAGTGGGCCTGGGCCGGAAGATCAGCCTCGCCCTGTCGGAGCATGGCTACCGGGTGGCGGTCACCGACATCGAGGGCGTCGAGGAAACCACACGGGACATCGAAGACCAAGGAGGGGAGGCACTGGCCATCGACCTGGATCTGACCAGGCCTCAGCAAATCGAGCGGGCGGTGGCTGCGATCCTGGATAAGTGGGGTTGTATCGACGTCCTGGTGAACAATGCGGGGATCGCCGGTCCCACGGCGCCCGTTTCCGAAGTCGCCTTGGAGGACTGGGAGCAGGTGATCGCAGTCAACCTGACCGGCTCCTTCCTCTGCGCCAAGGCCGTCTATCGCCACATGATGGCCCGGCGGTCCGGATCCATCGTGAACATCTCGTCCATGGCGGGCCGCATCGGCTTGCCGCTGAGGGCGCCCTATGTCGCCTCCAAGTGGGCCGTCGTGGGGTTGAGCCGGACACTGGCGGTCGAGTTGGGACCCTACAACGTCCGATCAAACGCCATCTGCCCCGGTCCCGTGGAAGGGGATCGAATCGAACGGGTCCTCCGGGACCGGTGTCTGGCCACGGGTCTATCCGACACCGAGGTGAGGGCGGAGTTCACGGACCACATCGCTCTCCGGCGCATGATCCCTCCCGAGGACATCACCGACATGGTCCTGTTCCTGGCGTCGGACGCCTCCCGGAGCGTCACCGGCCAGGCCATTCACGTCTGCGCCGGTCTGAATCTGTGAAGGAGAGCCGATGAACAGGGAACGGGGAGTCCAAATTCTCAAGGAGATGCTGGGAGAGGATCAGGCCGCCCAGGTCCAGCGGGCCTGGCAGGAGATCTCCCCCGATTTCGAAGCCTACGTCGTCGGCTTCCTGTCGGGAGAAGTCTGGGCCCGGCCCGGTCTCGACCGGCGCACCAAGAGCCTGTGCACCATCGCCGCCCTGGCGGCGCTGGGGCGGCAGCGAGGCCTGGAGCTGAACATCCGCATGGCGCAGCGCAACGGAGCCTCCCGGCGGGAGATCGTGGAGACCCTGCTTCACATTGCGCCCTACGCCGGATTTCCGGCGGCCTGGGAGGGAATCGCGGCCGTCCACGAGATCCTCGGTTCCGGCGGGGCGGATGAAGACGAGTCGTCCAGTTCGTGACTCTGTCCGGATCCCCTGCCACCGCACCGTATGGCGGGCGTCCGGACGCCCCGTGAACCCCTTTGCATCCCTTACAATCTAAATAGTCGAGGGGTAGGTCGCAGACTCGCCCCACCCATTCGGCTTGGGTCCGGGAAACACTTCACGCCATCCCGACCCGCCCAAGCCGGCGGAGGAGAGACTGGTATGATCAAACGCCTTCTCGCAACCGGACTCCTGAGCGCGATTCCGCTCAGCGGCCAGAGCATCGATGACACCATCATTCCCGGAAAGTCCGCTGTCTTCATCAGCCTGCAGCAGACCCTGAACACCAAGTCGGCCCGCTCCGGAGATAAATTTTCCAGCCAGGTCCAGGTCCCTGTCACTGCCCACGACCGGATCGTGATACCCGTGGGCAGCTACATCATCGGCTACGTGGACAGGAGCAAGCGCGCGGGGCGGCTCAAGGGCAAGGCGGAACTGACGCTGAAGTTCGACACCGTGATCCTCCCCGATGGGACGACACGCTACATGAGAGCCGGGGTGCAGACCTCGGAAGGGTACGCCACGGATCTGGACGGGGAAGAGGGTACGATCCAGGGCCAGGGAGGCGCGGCAGGCGAGGTCCTGGCGGGCGCCGCCGGGGGAGCGGTGACCGGGACCATTGTGGGAGTCACTGCCGGCGCCATGCGGGGCCGCATGGGCCGCGGCGCCGCAGCGGGCGCCGCCATCGGCGCCGCCGTGGGCGGAATTATGGCGCTCTTAAAGCGGGGAGAGGACGTAGTCCTGCCCCGGGGCTCCACTTTGACCATTCAGCTCCAGGAAGACGTTCACTTCGAAATGCCCGTGCCCCGTCTCCCCAGGCGGCCTCTCGGCGGAGGGTGATTCAGCGTCCTGGGGGCCGGCCCCTACTCGAGTTGCGCGGACACCAGACGGAACGACTTCATCCTCGGGTTGCCGATGCCGGCAAAGTAGGACGAGGCCACGAGGACGATCTCCCGGGCCGGCTCCCGCCGGTCCAACGCGGGAAGCTCCCCCTCCAACCGGTAATGATCTGAAGGACCGGGATCCTCCAGGACCAGGGAGGCGATCTCCGTGCCTTCCGCCGAGACCTTCAGACTGAAAGGAAAGATCTCGGGGAGGGCTGGAATCCAGATCTCCAGCAACAGTCGGCGCTCGCGGCCCCCCTCCAGCCGGCTCATGAGAAAACCGCTTCGGATGGAGGCCCAAGGGTAGCCCTGAAGCGCGTTCTCTCCCCCCTGGTCCGGAAAGATGCCCCCCAGAAATGCCCGGGTCTCCCCGCGGGTCAACCGGCCGAAGTCCAGGCTGGACCGCAGATGAGTGGAGACGAATTCCTCCCGATCCCGCTTCAGACGGTCCGGATCGGGTTCAGGATTGAGGTCCAGGTCGAGCCCTTCCGGCAGGTGAGGCAGATCCGAGTCGGGAACCGGAATCCATCCGAGCCGATTCAGGGCGTGAACATAGTGGGCGGCCAGGTAACTGTTTCCCAGGCGGTTGGGGTGCGCGTCATGCGTCAGTTGCGTCTCGAATGAAGGCAGAAACGAGGTCGCCAGAAAGGGGGCCTGGAGCTGTGACTGGCGAAAATGCCACGTGTACAGCTCGCTGAAGAACTGGCCGGAGAAGGGGTAGTCCAGGACCGAGAGCAGGATCTTGCCTTCCCTTCCCTGTTGCAGGTCCACCAGGCGGCCCAAGGCCGAGAAGGCGCGGTCCCACTCCTTCCGGCTCTGGGGCGAGAGGCTCCACGCCAGGGCGCTGAAGTTCCGCTCGCCGAAATACCGCGCGGCCTGGTTTGAAAACAGTCCGGAGCCCCATTGCCTCGCCTCGGGGCTGAATTCGTAGGTGGCCATGCCGAGGCCGTTGACGCCGGCCAGGGGGGTGATGTCGTTGGAGACGCTCAGTTGCAGGATGACGTCCGGATCGTAGGCGGAGATCCGGCTGGAGAGATAGGACGCTTCCTGGGACAGGGTCCAACTGTCGAGCCCCAGGGCATAGGTCTCGATGGACTTGCCGCCGGCCCGGATTTCGCGGCTTCGGTAAAAGTCTCCGATCTGATCGCAGAACCGGTCCGCCTCCGGTCCGCCGGTCCCGAACACGTAGGAGTCTCCCAGGCAGACGATCCGAAAGACCCCTTTCGGCTTGGCCCGGTAGTCGATGGAGCTCCGCATGCCCGCGTTGTTGATCCGGACCTCGGCGCCCCGGTATCGAGTCACGACGCCCCTCTTTCCCAAGCGGCCCACCGCGGGTTCGGGCACGGCGTCGTAGAACTGCCCGGCCCGGGCGGCCAGGGACTCGTAGAGCTCCGACCGCCGGGCGTCCGAAAGGTTGTCGAGCAGGAAATGAAGCAGCGCCGGCCGCAGGAACTTCATCGCCAGGGGAGCGGACAGCACCAGGCAGAGGGCCGTCACCGCCAGCGCCAGAAGAATCCGGACGGAGTAGTGCCGGAACTTCTTTCCGAACCGGGAACCGGTTTCACCTGAAAGATCGGGAGACGGGCCCATTCAAACCGGTCCTGAAGAATCCCTCAGGGGAGACATGAGGTTGCGAGTCCCACAATTGGGACATTGGAAAAAGGTCAGGAAAAGGATGCGAACCGGCTTCAGCGTCGCCTCCACATGGCCGTCCCCACAGGCAAAACAGACATTGGTGTCGCCGGATTCGACTCCAAGTCCGGACGGATCGGTCGCCGGTCCCGAGTCGTCGTCTTCCCGCCGGGCCACGAGCGCCCAGCCATACTGGCTCAAACGGGTCCGAAAAATACGATCCAGCACCCGAACCCCATAATTCATCCAGCGAAGCAGAGTCCTCAACACTCGGGACGGGATCCGCGCCAGAAACTGTGCCCGCGGGGGATAATATTGGACTTTTTCGGGATCGGGAGGATTCAGATAGACGAACCCGGTGAAGAGCTTCTTGCAGGAACGGGCCCGAAGACGGGTGCCGGTCTCGATCGCCTCCACCAAGCTGGCGAGAGAAAAGCGGTTGACATGACCTCCTCCGAGAAAGAGATAGCGATACAGCCGGTCGTCCAGACAACCGCCGTCGGGCACCGCAACCCAGAGGGAGCCCCCCGGCCGGAGCACCCGATCGATTTCCCTTATGGCCTGACGGCAGTCCGGAAAGTGCTCCAGCGTATGGTTGCAGACCACCACGTCCACGGTCTCCTGGCCGAGGGGAATCGCACCCGAGTCTCCCAGCACCCGGGCCCAAGGTTCTTGCGCGGCGCCGGGAAAATCCAGGTCCAGAGCCAAGACTCGCGCCTCGGTCCCGGCATAGGAAAAACTCCCCGGTCCCGCACCCAGATCCAGTACGACGGAGGCCGGTGACAGCGGACGAACGAGATGTTCCATGGGACTCGCCGGGCCGGCCCGATCCACTCGGCTCCCCGCCCTGGGCCGGACCGAAGAAAACATAACACGGCAGGGGAAGAGTGCGGAACGGCGGTTTCCTAACCGCCGGACTCCCACGTAACAGAAAGGTAGAGGGAAGAATGGGCGATTAGGAAATCGCCCCTCCCGGCGAAAAGAAAGGCGCCTCCAGTCACCCCTCTCTTCTTGCGCTCGTTCAGGTCCTTCTGCTGGAATGTCGGCGCCGTGGGGAACACCCATGGACGCCCGACGGGGACCGCCTCTGATGAGTAACCCGAGCCGAGGAAATCCAGCCGCCGGGATTCAAATCCGGATCATCCACCTCCTGGTTCTGTCGGCGTTCACCACGGCGCAGCCCATCTACGACCTCCTGACCCGGCACCCCGAGTTCCTGCCGGCCCACCAGAGCGAACGGGTGGACATCCTCCTGCTGACCCTGATGTTGTCGCTCCTGTTGCCGGGAGCGGCGGCGATCGTGGTCCGGAGTTTGGCCAGAGTCCACCCGCAGTTGGGCCTCGGGACCTACCAGGCTCTTCTGGGCCTCCTGACCGCGGGACTCGTCCTTCAGGCGCTCAAGAGATTTCCGGTACCCGAAGGGGCGTCGCTGGTCCTTTCCCTGCTCTCCGGAATGGCCTTCGTGCTGGCGTACCGCCGATTTGCGGTGATCAGGACCTATCTGTCCTATCTGATCCCCGCAGCCGTGCTGTTTCCCGTCCTGTTCCTCCTGGATTCGGAGATCCGGAAGCTGATCCTTCCCGAACCGGATTCCCAGGTGGAGGCCGGGACCGGCGCCAAAGCGCCCATGGTGATGGTGATCTTCGACGAGTTCCCCCTCATTTCCCTGCTCAACGAGCGCCGGGAGATCGACTCGAACCTCTTCCCCAACCTGGCCGAGTTGGCGGAACACTCCTACTGGTTCCGGAATGCGACCACCAACAACGAGAGCACTCTGTTGTCGATTCCGGTAATCTTGTCGGGAACCCTGCCCAAGCAGCGTCCCTTCCCACTGCCTCTGTTTCGCGAATACCCCAGGAACCTCTTCTCGCTCCTTTCCGGCTCCCACGAACTTGAAATCAGGGAAAACGTCACCGGGTTGAACCCCCGGAGAACACCCGCGCCCTTCGTTCCCCGCTTCCGGTTGCTGGTGGAGGACCTGTCGGTCGCCTATCTCCATCTCCTGCTGCCGGCGTCATGGGCCTCGCGATGGCTTCCTCCGGTGACCCAGACCTGGAACCAGTTCCTGAACCCGGTCGCTCCCGGCCCGATCCGGCAAACCTGGAAGGATTTCCATGTCGACTGGTCGAGACGGGCGGACCGTTTTCGGAACTTCGTCGAATCCATTCGGGAGGACGGACCGCCGGCTCTCTATTTCCTGCACTCCATGCTTCCCCACGCCAGTTGGATCTACCTTCCTTCGGGCAAGTTGTACACGCTCTCGGAGCGGCCGGGCGTGGCCGGGGTGGTGGGACCCAACAACCGGGGTCTCGACGTGAATCAGTGGCTGGACGATCGGTGGCTGGTGATCCAGTCCTACCAGCGCCACCTCCTGCAGGTCATGTTTCTGGATCGCCTGGTCGGAGAACTGGTCCAGCGGCTTCGTGAGCGGAACCTCTTCGACTCCACGCTTCTGGTCATCACCGCCGACCACGGAGCCAGCTTCCGCCCCGGCGACTCCCGCCGCCTGGTGACCGCCACCAACTACATGGACATCATTTCCGTCCCGTTGATCGTCAAGGCGCCGGGGCAACGGCGGGGAGTCGTAAGCGACCGCAACGTGGAGAGCATGGACATCCTGCCGACCCTGGTGGAGCTTCTGGGCAGCGAAACGGACTGGCCACTGGAGGGCCAGTCGGCCCTTTCCGCCGAGGCTCCGGAACGGCCCGGCAAGATCGTCTACACCGACGACGGCGAGATATTCTCGTTCGACCCCCGCCTGGAGGCGCGCTGGGAGAGCCTCGAACGGAAGCTGGCGCTCTTCGGCGCCGCGAACGGTGAACTCTCGAAGCAGGATCTCTACCGGATCGGACCTCATGCCGAACTGGTGGGCCAGCGGACGGACGCGTTGATCCAAGGGCAATCGGACCTGACGGTAGAGGTCGACGGAGCCCACCTGCACCGGCAGGTCGACCTCGACTCCACCTTCCTGCTGTCAAGAATCTCGGGAAGGGTTCTCGGAGGCCAGGCCGCCCAGACCGGCCGGACCCTCGCCATCGGCGTCAACGGCGCGGTCCGCGCAGTGACCCGGACCTCGCAACTGGGCGGAGCAACCGTCTTCTCGGCCATCGTCCCGGAATCGGCCTTCCGGGACGGCAGCAACCAGATTCGAATCTACGAGACGCGCCGGACCGAATCCAGCCTCGCACTCCTGTCCGTGAAAGTCCCCGCCCCGGCTTCCTACCGGCTGGATGCGTCCGGGGCGGAAACCCTCCTGGTGACACCGGAAGGGACGGAAATTCCCATCGGCGACCCGGGCGTCACCGGGTGGGTCGTCTCGCGCCCGAGCCCGGACCGAAGCCGGATTTTCATCGGCGGTTGGGGGGCCGACGTGGGAAAACGCGTCCTGCCTCGATCCATCGTCCTGTTTCGGGACGGAGAATTCCTGTACGCGGGACGGACCGGCCGATACCGGAAGGACGTCGTCAGGACCTACGGCAGTTCGGAGATCGACAACAGCGGCTACCTGTACGAATTCTCGCTCCTCGACTTCCCCGATCCGGCAACGACGGAGATCCGCGTCTTCATCCATTCCCGGGACGGGAAGGCGTCCGAATCCAACTATCCCCCACCGGGCAACACCACCAACTGGCACTTCCGGCGATGAGAAGCCGCGGCATCCCTGTCCATGGAGCGGAAACATCCCTGTCGGCGAGTAGGAGCAGCCCCCCCTCTACACCCCTCGCAGCTACAAAAGCAGATCCCGCACCAGCGGCGCCCGGCGCTTGCTGACGATGAACTTCAGACCATTGGTCAGGATCAGCAGCCAACGGCGGCTGCTCAGAGCACTCATCTTTCGTATCCGGTTCGTGTTCACCAGCACGCTTCGGTGAACCCTTTGAAACTGGGTCCCTCGAAGTCGTTCCTCAAGACTCCCCAGACTGTGCACGGCCCGGAATTTCCTGCGTGAGGTGAGAATCCAAACGATCTCTCCTTCCGCCTGCAGTGCGTACACGTCGTCCAGGTCCAAAAGGTAGTAGTCCAACCCGCGGCGAGCCACCAGCTTGGCGACAGTCCGGGTTTCGCGCCTTTCCAGAGCGGCCAGGGTTCGCTCCACTCTGAGGGCGCTCTCCCGGGGCCTGCGCCGGGCCCGGCGGGCCCGGCCGACAGCCATTCCGAGGCGATCCTCGCTGACCGGCTTGAGCAGGTAATCCACGGCGCCGACCTCGAAGGCATCGAGCGCATACTCGGAGTATGCGGTCACGAACACGATGGCCGGCAGGGGACCCTTGAGCCGCCGAATCACCTGGAAACCGTCCATGACCGGCATCTGGACGTCGAGGAGAACCAGGTCCGGCTGGAGACGGCCAATCTGCTGCAAAGCCGTCTCACCGTTGTCCGCCTCGCCCACAACCTGGATGTTTTCCACAAGGTCCAGCCCATCCAGAAGCACGCGGCGGGCCAGCGGCTCGTCGTCCACGACCAGTACGCGCAATCTCTTCACGGGCACGTATCAAACCTCCTCAATCGCCATTCGGACGCCATCGATCCCCGATTCTACCAATTGGTCCGTCGAACGCCGGTTACCGGAGAGCACATGAAGATTGCTTCCTGGGGCTCATAGTAGACTGTTCCAACCGATGCAAGGGAACCTCCCATTCATCATCAATGCGCTGGGACACGCTGCGGGCGTCATCATCTTCGGCGCATTCCTATGCCTGCTGTGGCTGGGCCGGCGACGGGATCCGGGAGGAGATTTCGTGGTGCCGGCCATGGCGGCCACCTTGGCCCTTCTCTGGAATGCTCTGTCTCTGACGGTCCTGACCACCGCCGAACTCGGAGGCGGTTACACGTCAATCGCCGTGGCCTTGAGTTTCGCTGTTCTGAGTCTGCTTCCGGGTGTCCTGCTCCATCTCTCGTTGGGATCCGGCACACGCTGGATTCTCGTTTGCGGTTACCTGCTGTCCTTCACGGCGGTGGCCACCCACCTGGCGGAATTGTTCGGAGGGGGTGAGTCCTCGCACCGATTCGGACTGCTCCTGATCACATTCGGATTCGGTGCGTTGGCGCTCCTCGCGGCCTCGGCCCTGGCCCGGGAGAAGCGCCGGCTCAAAGGCGCCAGCCTGCGTGCCATCGCGGCCATGGCGCTCTTTTTCTTCGCAGTCTCCTTTATTCACTTCGGTTCGAGCCACGGGTCCGATGCCTGGGCTCATCAAATTGTCTTGCACCACGCCGGAATCCCGCTGGCTCTCGTCATTCTCCTGCAAACCCACCGACTGCTGTTGCTGGACGTGTTCGTGCGGTTTCTCGGCAATGCCCTGATGGCGGCCGCAGCGGCGATTGTGCTGCTGGGACTCGCCGGATTTCTGGGTCTGCTGGAGCCCACTTCGAACGCTCCCTTCGCTCGGTCCATCCTGATCGTCGCGGGAGGGTTGGCCCTGGTGGCCTTTCCGGCGATGCGAAAGCGCGTGCAGAATCGCCTGGAAACCACCGTTTTCCGGCGAGGAGACCCCGAACGGGCACTCGGGGAGATCCGTGCGTGTCTCGAGGACAACGAAGGCGGCGAGGAATCTCTGGGCCGCGCAGGCGAGGTGATGGCCCGTTTCGCCAAAGCGGAGCGCTGGCAGGTCGTGGAAGATGGCATCAAAACCGGGAAAAAGTTGATTCGGACCCGGATTCGGCCGGACCGGGAAACTGACGGCAAGTCTCAACGCCATCGCTGGGCGGAAGTCGAAGTTCCCATCCGAACAAGCGGCGAGGAGACCTGCCGTCTGCTGCTGGGTCGCCGGCGGGGCGGACACCGATATCTGAGCCGGGACCTGGAGGATCTGGACCGGCTCTCCGCCGAACTCTCCGATCAACTGGAGCGCAGGCGCCGGACCGAACTCAATCGGCTGGTGGCCGAAGCGGAGCTGGACGCCCTCCGGGCCCAGATCAACCCCCACTTCCTGTTCAACTCCCTGAACGCGCTGTACGCCACCATTCCTCGATCCGCCGTGGACGCCCGGGAAACGCTGGTCAATCTGGCTGAGATCTTCCGCTACTCGCTGCAGGGCAATCGCCAGTTCGTGTCTCTGGACCAGGAGATGCGAATCGTCCAAGCCTACCTCCAGATCGAGCGGCTGCGCCTCGGAGAGCGCCTGCGGACCGGGATTGACATTGCCGAAGACACCTTGCAGGTCTCCGTCCCCGTCCTCTCCATCCAACCCTTGGTCGAGAACGCCGTAAAACACGGCGTGAGCACCGGAATCGACGAGGGAACGGTTCGGATCGAGTCCCGAATCGTCGGCGAAACGTTGCAGGTGATCGTCTCGGACGACGGTCCCGGGTTTCCTGCAAAACGTCCGCCAACCGGCGCCCAAGGCCTGGCGAACGTGCGGCGGCGCCTCCGCCTTTGCTATGGCGACCGGGCGAAACTGAAGATCGCTTCACCCGCCACGGGAGCGGAAGTCGAATTGAGAGTGCCGGCCACGCCGGGTCAGCCGCAGGATCAGGCTCCGGACGACCGTCACAGGATGTTGATGTAGCGAACCGTGGCAGCGTGACTCAGAGATCGCCCGTCCGGAACTGCTCCGCCAGATAGTCGCTGGACCGCCAGGCGATGGCCAGAATGGTTTCGGTAGGATTCTGGCAGGCGGAACTGGGCCAGCAACCGCCGTCCATGACGAACAGATTCGAAATCTCGTGGGCCTGGCAGAACTGGTTCAGGACGCTGGTCCGAGGATCGTCGCCCATCCGGGTGGTCCCCATCTCGTGGATGATCCGCCCGGGAGCGCTCAGCGACTTGTCCTCGCTGAGGATCTCGGCTCCCGCCTCATGCATGAGCTCCTCCAGATTCTGAAAGGCGTCGTCCAGCATGTGGTAGTCGTTGTCGGTCCGCTTGTAGTGGAACTTCAGGACCGGGATTCCCCACGCGTCCACCACCTCTTTGTCGATCTCCACGTAGCTGTCGAAGATCTGTAGCGGCTCTCCCCGAGCGTAGATCCGGACCACCGCCGGGTGCAGATCCTTGATCCTTTTCTTGTAGCCGGCTCCGAAACCACCGATCAGGTCGGCGTGTCCCGGGAAGACATTGCTGCCCCCCTTGACCATGATCGCGTAGCCGCGAAGGAAATTGGGATGGCGGGTTCCCAGATTGCTGTACCGGGGAATGTAGGATCCGTTGGCCTTGCCGTCGTCATTGCGGATTTTCGATCCCACCAGCTCGGGCAGGACCCCGATCACCTGACCGGCCGTGAAGTGATCGGTCAGGTAATGGCCCAGGACACCGCTGGCGTTGGCCATGCCTTGGGGGTGGAAACGGGACACCGAATTGAGCAGGATCCGGGTCGACTCCAGCGTGCCGGCGGCCAACACCACCACCTTGGCGCGTACCTTCCGCTCCACTTTGCTCTTCCGGTCGACATAGGAGACGCCCCGGACCCGGCCTTCCTTGTCCACCGCCACCTCCCGGACCACCGCGTCGGTCAGCAGGGTCAGCTTTCCCGTCTTGGCGGCGTCGGGAAGGGTGACGGCGATGCTGGAGAAGAAGGCCCCGATGTCGCATCCGAAGCCGCAGCTTCCGCAGTAGTGGCAGGGCGGCCGTCCCCGGTGGTACCGGCTCAACTGGGCGGTCCTGAGGGCCGTCATGCGCCAGCCTTTCCGGGCCGCCGCCTTCCGGATCAGATGCTCGAAGCAGTTGTAGGCGAAGGGGGGCAGAAACCGTCCGTCCGGAATCTGGGGCAGGCCCTCCTGGAACCCCTGGATTCCCACGTAGTCCTCCACCTTGTCGTAGTAGGGCGCCAGGTCCGCGTAGGTGAAGGGCCAGTCCACCCCGAAACCGTCGATGCTCGCCGCCTTGAAGTCGAACTCGGCCAGGCGGAACGACTGGCGGCCCCAGTGCAGGGTCCGCCCCCCCAGAATCCGGGATCGTCCCGTCCACTTGTAGGGCTTTTGCGCGCCCGTAGTGGGAGCATTGGTGTAGGGATGCTCGCTTTCCTTGGCGTAGTAGCCGGAAAACGGCGTCTGCTCCCTCGCCGCCAGCAAGCCGTCCTTCCGGATGACTTGGGGGTTGCCCCGTCCCCGAAAAGGGAAATCGTAGGGCATGGCATGGGTCAGGAAGTCGGTGTTCTTGATGGAGGGTCCGGCCTCCAGCACGACCACCTCCAGTCCATGCTCGGTCAGGACCTTGGCCGCCATGCCACCAGCGGCGCCGCTGCCGACGACCAGGACATCGTATTCACGCTGGGCCATTGCCGAACCTCGAAGGCTAGTCACCGTCCCCGTGATGGCCGGGATGGGGGCAACCCTCCCATTGGGCCAGGACCTGCTTTCCCTGGTACCCCAGTTCCTGGTGGATCCCCTCGCGGGAGGTGTAGTAGGCGAACACCGTTCTCCGGCGCAGGTCCCGGAAGAAGCGGTGTCCCGCCCCTTCCTCAGGTTGATCCGGTTCCGGATCCGCAAGCCGGCTCAGCAGCGCCTCCCGGTCCTCGGGGGAAAGCCGGACAAACTCCTTCTCGTACCGGACGAGGCTGAGGCGGTCGACCTCCTCCAGTCCCTCGAGGAATGCCTTCCGGACCTCATCGGTCTCGTGACTCAAGACCAGATCGATGTGCTCGTGGACCCGGGCGGCTCTGGCCCCGGGGGTGTCCGTTTCCGGGATGATGAGGTCGGCGAGCGTCGCCACCAGCTCGCCCTGATCCGGCGTCAGAAAACCGGGCGTCCAAGCCCCGCCCGCGCCTTGAGCCGCTGCCGCGGCCGCTCCCGGGGCGGATCCCGCCACCGGCGCCGACACGGCCAACCGGACCAGACCGGAAGAGCCCACCGCCATCGTCTTGAGGGCGTCTCTACGCCGAATCCGCTTCGCCGTCATAGGCCGATCTCCTGTCTCCAGGATAGTGCCGATTCTCTTTCCGCGATAGTCATGCGATGAATTCTGCGCCCATTTGCGCTCCTCCCGGACCGTGGCAAAAGTCGATACGGGCTGGTAACGTTGGCACTCCCGAATTTCGCCAAGACTGACAAACCGACCAGGAGCACGTCCAGATGAAGATCGCCATCCTGCACGGTCCCCGGGACCTCCGCATTGAAGACCAGGAGCTCGACACCTCGAATCTGGCGCCGGATCAGGTCTGGGTGCGGACCATCGTGACCGGATTCAAGATCGGGACCGACCGCGGCAACTACGAAGGGGCCGAGGACGTCCCCGGAGCCCCCGTCTATCCCCGGTGGGTAGGTGACAGCAATTTGGGCGAAGTCCGGGGCGTCGGCTCCAACGTCACAGGCTTCAAAGTTGGAGACCGGGTCCTGTCCCAGATGCACCACCAGTCGGAGTACATCTGTACTCCCGCCGAGGGGGCCCTGGTCACGGTTCCCGACGGCGTTGAACCGGAAGATGCGGTGTTCGCGAATCTCTATTCCCTGAGCGCCCACTGTTATCACAAGGGACTCTTCCGGCCGGGCGAAACCGTGGCCGTGGTCGGGCTCGGGACTCTGGGCTTGGGAGCCGTCGCCGTCGGCCCCCTCTATGGGGCGCGCACTGCCGCCATCGGCAACAGCGACCTGCGGCTGGAGATGGCCAAGAACATGGGGGCCCACGGCCTCTTCCGCAGCGATGATCCAGACTTGGCCAAGAAGTTGGACGAGTTCAGCTCCGGACGCGGCATCGACCTGGTCATACTGACGGCCAACCCTTGGCCCGCCTACCGAACCGCCGTGGAGATCGTCCGGGACGGTGGCCGCGTCTCCATCGTCAGCCTTTTGGGCCGCGGTGAGGAAGGTCTGGAGTTCAACCCCCTCTCCATGCAGCTCTTCTACATCAAAGGGATCTCACTCATCGCCGTCAGCGGCGAGGATCCCAACCTCTTTCCCGGAGCCGGCGGCGACGTCCAGCAGACACGGCACCGGTCGCACCTCTTCACGCTGATGGCCGACGGGTTGCTGGAACCCAAGCGCCTCGTGACCCACCGGCTCCACTACACTCGGATGGTGGAGGCCTACGAGATGGCCTACCACCGGGACAAGACCATCATGAACGTGGTGTTCGACTGGCGGGACGCGCACGGGGATTAGGAAAGAGGGGAGCGGCGGTTTCCAAACGCCGAACTCCGGGAGCGGCATGGGGAGACGAGCGGAATGGGAAACGGGGGAACGGGCGGCTGGAAGCCGCCCCTCCAGTTCCCAAAGAAAAATAAATCATGAGCGTATTTGACCGGTTTCGACTGACAGGAAAGAAGATGTTCATCACCGGCGGCAGCCGGGGGCTGGGACGCGAGATGGCCCTGGCCATCGCCGAGGCCGGCGCCGACGTGATCCTGGTGGGACGGGATGGCGCCTCCCTGGAGCGGACGGCCGCGGATCTGGTGAGCCGGGGCCGGAAGGCCTTTCCCATCCAGGCCGACGTCGGCGACATGGAGGACTGCGAGCGGGCCTGCGAGACGGCCCTCCGGGATCATGGGCCCATCGACATCCTGATCAACAACGTGGGGGGACGCCGCGAGAACATTCCCACCACGGAGATGACCCTGGAACAATGGCGCCGCCTCACGGATCTGAACCTGACCAGCACGTTCCTCTGCACCAAGATCATCGGCGGAGCCATGGTGAGCCGGGGCCAGGGAGGACGAATCATCAACAATGCTTCCATCAACGGACTGATCGTGGCTCGGGACATCGGCGGCCGGCACTACGAGACGTCCAAGGCGGCGGTGATCCACTTCACCCGGGCCGTGGCCGCCGACTGGGCGCCCCACGGCATCACGGTCAACGCCATCTGTCCCGGAGGCTTCATGACCAAGCCCAACCTCCGCTGGTCCAAGGACCACCCCCAGGTGATCAAGACCTTCATAGCCAACATCCCCATGGGTGGCTTCGGGCAACCCGAAGACCTGGGACCGCTGGCCGTCTACCTGGCCAGCGACGCCTCCCGCTATGTGACCGGCGCCAGCATCGTCATCGATGGAGGCTACACCCTCTGGTAGGAGCTGCGGCCCCAGCCGGGCGATGCGCCTATCCGTGCCGGCGCGGAATGACATGGCTATAAAAAAAGTTATGAGAAGAAGCACCGGCCGGCGTCACTTTCTGGTGGGTCTGGGAGCTTCCCTGCTGCCGTTTCCGCGGCGTGCGTGGGGGAAACCGGCGGCCGATCATGTGATGGTGGGCCGCGGTGAGCTGGAGATCTCCTCACTCCGCTTCGATTGCACCCCGCCCACAGGCGTCCCGTCTCCGACCCTGGGCGTCAATCCGGTGGTCCGGAAGATCGAGGGTCCCTTGGAGACCCGTCTCCTGGCCCTGCGGCAGGGGAAGCTGACTCTGGGCTGGGCCAACAGCGACTACAACATCTGGTCCGAGGGACGGCGCCATCTGGCCCGGGGACTGGGCATTCCCCAGGAGCAGACCATCACCTCCGCGACCCACAACCACTCCGTCGTCACCCTGGGCGGCCTGAGGAACAACGCACGAGGGTTCGGGAAGCGGTTCTTCAGGAATCTCCGGGAGGCCGCCCGTTCCCTGGAGGCCGGTTTCGAGCCGGCCAGACTCTCCTGGGCGACAACGGAGGAGTCCTCCATCACCTACAACCGCAAGGGGGTCTGGGCCGACGGTTCCACCTACTTCATGCGGGAGGAGGACCGGGTTCTGTTGGGGGATTTCGAGGGCGCCAACGATCCCCTGGTTTCGCTGCTTCGCTTCGATCGCCCCGACGGTTCGCCTCTGGCCGTCATGGGACATTTCACGGGCCACCCGGTAGCCTCCTACAACCTGGAGGAACCGGTGATCAATCCCGACTTCTCGGGGTGGGCCATCCTGGACCTGCTGGAATCGTTTCGCCCCCAACGGCCGGTGGGGTTCTTCCTCCAGGGCTGCGCCGGAGACATCAACGTCAAAGGCATGTTCGACGGCGCCGCAAGGGCCCGGGCCGCCGGACGGCGATTGGGAGACGCCTTCATCCGGGCGGCGTCCGAAACCCGGCCCAATTCCAGGTCCGCCCTGGCCCTGGCCTGGGGTACGGCCCAGGTTCCCTATGGTCCCCTGCCCTCACCTGAGGAACTCCGGCAACAGCGGCAGGAACTGATGGATTTTCAACGGCGAACCGAGGCCGGCGACCCCGACACGCTCCGGGTCCTGGGCTACAACTTTTCCGCGACCATGAAGATGAAATACCGGAGGAACCTGGCCCGGCCGCTGCTGAGATGGACCGACTGGGCTTTGAAGGTTCACAAGGAAGGCACCGCCCTGCCCGACTCCCTTCCGGTTCCCCTGCAAGCCGTCGTCCTGGGCGACGTCGCGGTGGTGACCATCCCGTGCGAGGCGTTTTCCGGAATCGGGAAACAGATTCGGCGGCAGAGTCCCTTCGCCATGACCATACCCGCCGCCTACAGCAACGGATATCTGGGCTACATCGGCACCAGCCGCGACGTGGGGGACGGCGAGTACATGTCGGCCGCCTACCGGTATTACCTGCGGCCTCCGTTCGCTCGTCCCGCGGGAGACGCCATCGCCGCGAAGGCGGTGGAGCTTCTGAAGGCGGCCAAAGACGCCATGGGCTGATCCTATTCCCCGTCTTCCAGATAGTAGCCGGAGCCGATCAGGATCGGCAGGCCGTAAGTCACCACCCGCTTGACGAAGACCATCTTCCGCTGCTGCATTCCGGTGGAGGGGTTGCGCGCCATGTAATAGAGGAAAGTTTCACCGAAGGCGTCGGCCACGCTCAGGTCGTCCCGATCGGTGAGCGAGGTCAGCTCGGTCTGCGCTCCGCCCAGCGTCCAGCCGCCCCAGCGGTAGGGATCCCCGCTGAACAGCGTGTTGCCATTCCCGTCCACGCCGAACACGTAGATCGAGTCCTGTCTCCAACGGGGGTCCAATGACAGGCTGATAGAGGCGAAATACCCCATCGACTCCAACTCCATGGCGGCACAGCGGACGAATTCCTGAAGCTTTCGGCTGGAGGGATCCGCGGCGAGTCCGGCGGCGTTGACCTCTTCCCGATTGCAGGAGCCCGGAATGTCCCGCAGGTAGATTCCCGCGCCGATGCCGGCCGGGGTTCCGTTCCAGTCGATGCTCTTGATGTAGGTCGCCTTCGGCTCGTCCCTGCCGGTCGCGAAATTCGTGAACGAATAGTACAACCAACCTTCCCCGAAGCCGCTGGTGATGCGGTGCTGCTCCTTGTAGTAGTCGTTGCCGAAGACGTCGATGAGGAGTCCGCGCGAAGTTCCCTCCCGCTCGGGTTCGGGCGGGAAAACAAAGTGATGGGCCTGGTCGCTTTCCGGCGTCGATTCGGAAATGAAGACGTAGATGGATCCGCTATTCCAACGCTCGTCCTCGTTGAACGCCCTGCGAGCTTCCTCCGGCCCCATCTCAATGGCGTATTCGTAGGCGCACTGAACGAATGCGCGAACGTCTTCGCGAGTTTGCACGGCGCTGGCGACGACGGAATTCTCCGCACACGACGGACCGTCATCGCTGCCGAATGCCTGGGGCGGCGCCACCAGCAGGGATAAGAGAAAAAGGCAACCGGACAGTCTGCGATTCATTGTCATGATGGTCCTCCAGATTCGCAATCGGGCTTGAGCCCGCAGTTTTTCATTCATCCAGATAATAACCCGAGCCGATGAGGATCGGCAGGCCGTAGGTGACCACCCGCTTGACGAAGACGACTTTCCGCTGCTCCATCCCGGTGGCGGGGTTTCGGCTCATGTAGTAGAGAAAGGTTTCACCGAAGGCCTGGGCCACGCTCAGGTCGTCCCGGTCGGCCAGGGAGGTCAGCTCAGTATCGGGGCCGCCCAAGGTCCAACCGCCCCAGCGGTAGGGATCCCCGCTGAACAGCGTGTTTCCGTTTCCGTCGACGCCGAACAAATAGATCGAGTCGTGCCTCCAACGGGGATCCGCGGACAGGCTGATGGAGGCGAAGTACCCCATCGCTTCCACTTCCATGGCGGCGCAACGGACGAACTCCTGCAGCCTCTCGTTGGACGGGTCTATGCCGAGCACCGTGGCGTTGACCTCTTCTCGCCGGCAGGTCCCCGGGAGGTCGCGCCGGTAGATGCCGGAGCCGATGGCGGCCGGGGTCCCGTCCCAGTCGATGCTCTTGACGTAGGAGGCCTTGGGCTCTTCCATGCCGGTCGCCGGGTTCGTGAACGCGTAATGGATCCAGCCCTCACCGACGAGGCTCAGGATACGATGCCGATCCCTGTAGTAGTTGTTGCCGAAGGCGTCGTCCAGCAGCCGCGTTATCGTCCGTCCTTCCCTGGACGGGTCGGGCGGAAATACCAAGCTCCGAGTCTCTTCACTCACGGGCGTATCCTCGGAGACAAAAATATAGTTGGGTCCCTTTCTCCACCGTTCGTCTTCGTGGAAGGCCCTTCGCGCCTCCTCGAATCCCACTTCCTGGACAAACTCGTAGGCGCATTTGACGAACGCCTCCACGTCCTCGTATGTCCGCACGGCCCCGGCGGAAATCGAGTGATCGGCGCAAGCCGAGGTTTGCGCCGGAGCGAATCCCTGTCCGGCGACCGCCAGAATCGGAGTGATCAACAGATAGGGCCATCGGAATCCGGCCATGGTGGAGGTCCTCCGCCGCCGCCACGGCATCGATGAGCCGTGCGGCAGTGCATGGTTCCTGTGTGGTTTGAAAAATTTCGCTCGGGAAAGGGTCTCGAACACTGCGCTATCTACTCTGGGGGCATCCTCCGACTTGGCAGCCCCGACCGGCGCGCGGAGATGAAAGTCTTGTTCGCGACGAAAATTTTTTCCAGAAATAGCACGAATGAATGGGCGACGTCTAGAGAATCGAACCGGGAGACCCGGCCGTTTCCGGCGGTTTCCTGAAACCGTAGCCAGCCCGCGTCCGATCCCGCATCAGCCGGTTCGATGCTGTCGCACGCAAGGAAGAATCCGAGTATTCTACGCCGATGCAGATCACCTATGTCGAGATGACGGTCCAGGGGCGGTCAGGTACGGAGCAGCGCTCTCTCCCGGTGGGGTCGGTGTCCGGAGCCCGTTTCTGCTCCCGGGACGTGAAGGGGATGCGGAAGGAGATGGATGAACAGCTCGAGCGGGACGGACGCTTCACCATGGCGACGCTTACGAATCCGTCCATCTTCCACCTCGGCCGTTATCTGCTCACCCAGAGTCCCGACTTCGAGGTCCAGGGTTCGATGACGGGTGGGGAAGCCGAAGTCGTCGCCATCCGCGACGGGCAGGAGATCCTCATTTCCGTGGGCAGCGACCAGTGCGACCGGGAACTCGACCCCCTCTTTCCGGACAAGCCAAAACAGATGTGTCCCCACCCGTTGGCGCGGACGGCGTGGCCATACCGGGAGGTACGTCCCCACTGGGATGAGTTGCGCATTTTCAGCCACGTTGTGGTGGGAGAGCACACCGTCCCGTTGCAGGACAGCAGGATTTCGGAATTGGTGGATTTGGACTATCTGCTGAATATGAACGAAGTTCAATCGCTGGCCGACCCCATGGTCCTGTACTGCGGCTGCGGTTCCTTCCTGGATTCGGTGGACGAGACCGTTCAGCGGCTTGAACTTCCCCCGGCAACGGCGCTGGGCGTGGGGGACAGCTTCCTGGTGGGTCTTAACGACCCGGTGCTGGACCGAACCATCCGGCACGAGTTCCGGGCGGTTCCGCTGGGGGACGACCTGCAATACCGGCAAGACTTCGATCGAAAGTTGGAAACCAGAAAAGAGGAGTAGGCATGCCCAAGCTGACTGTGGAGGGTGTAGGCGATTTCGACGTGGATTCCGGCAAGCGGCTGGTCCTGGCTCTCACCGACGAGGCCGGAATCGATCAGCTTCACGCCTGCGGCGGGAACGCCCGCTGCACCACTTGCAGGGTGGAGTTCGTCGACGGCGAGCCCGCTCGGATGACGGCCGCCGAGCAGAAGGTCCTGGAGATGCGCCGGGTGACCGGCGTCCGCTTGAGCTGCCAGATCTGTTGCGACCACGAGATGACCGTTCGGATCATCAGCCGGCTGGCAGGGAGCGGACGGCGCGACGCGGGCCGAAGGCCGGCCGACGAGATCCACCCCCAGCCGGTGGAGTACGTGGACGGCGCCTGAACAGCAGCCTCTCGCCGCCAACGGCAATCCAGTCCGTTTCGATCAAGAGTTGGTGGCCGGTCTCCGGGGAGGAACCCGGTCCCGCACCTGAGGGTTGGCCAGGGACATGGGCCACTCTCCCCTGAAGATTCGGGCCGCTTCCTGTCCCATGATGGTGGCGCCACGATTCCAGATCGCTTCCGATAGCCCGGCCGAATGCGGTGTCAGGACCACGTTCTCCATCTCCATGAGCGGACTGTCCGAAGAAAGCGGTTCCACCTCGAAAACGTCCAGTCCGGCGCCGGCGATCTCCCCCTCTTGAAGCGCCGAAATCATGGCCGCCTCGTCGACGGTGCGGCCCCGGCCCGTGTTGACGAAATAAGCACTCGGCTTCATGGCCCGGAAGAAGTCTTCGCCAAGCATGCCCCGGGTGGCGGCGGCGTTGGGCACGTGCATGGAAACGAAGTCGGAGCGGCGGGCCAGCTCGTTCAGGTCCGGGACCAGCTCGATCCGGTACTCCTGCGCGATCCAGGGGGGGATGTACGGGTCGTAGCCGATGATCTTCAATCCCAGAGCCCGGGCCTTGCGGGCAAACAGCCGGGCGATGCCGCCGAAGCTCACCAGACCCAGCACCTGTCCGACGAGGGGAGGAATGGGGTCTATCCGGCCCCACAGGTCCGGCGTCCACTCCCCGTTCCTGACCCGGCGGTCCAGACTGACGATCTGGCGGGTACAGGCCAACAGCAGCGCCAGAGCGTGATTGGAGACCTCTTCGGTGCAGAAGCCGGGCGTATTGACCACCATGATTCCGTGCCGGGTGGCATCGTCGATGTCGATGTGATCGACGCCGTGCCCCTGGCTCAGAATCGCCTGAAGCCTCTGGGCCTGATCCAGCACCTCGGTCCGAAGCGGCACGCCGACCGTGACTACCGCGTCGCCGCCGCGGACCGCCTGAACCGTCTGCTCCGGGTCCGGCAGGAGAACGACTTCCAGCTCATAGTCCAAGCCCGAGAGTTGAGCCTCCAGCGGTGAAGGGTCCTGGTCGACGATGGTCAGCCAGACGAGACGATGTTTCGGCATGTTTTCTCTCCTCTCCAGTGTAGTTTCAAGATCCGTTCCAGATCCTTTCCGAGTAGCTCGGCAACCCCTCCACGCCCAGATTCAGACTCCAAATGGCTCCCGTGCCTCCTTCGCACACCAATAGATTGCCGTCCCGGAAGACCGCGTTGGTGGGGTACAGGCCGGGAAGCCGGATTCGATCCATCACCTCGGCGTCCGGAGAGACCACGGCGATCTGGCCGCGCCCGAATAGTGTGACGTAGAGATCGCCATCGGCGGCGAATCGGATCCCGTCGGGACCGACCCTCCCCGTAAAACGCACGAATTCCTCGAACGGTCCGGCCAAATTTCCCGTCTCGTTCAGAGGCGCGCGCAAGACCTTGCCGCTGGTGGTCTCCACGACATGGATCGCCTTCCCGCCGGGATGAAAATCCAAACCATTGGTGAACTCCAAGCCGTCCGCCAGGACCTCGGCGGTTCCCCGCTCCGTCACCCGCGAGACGGCTCCGGTGGGCCGGCCCCGCCAAGCCGTCCCCGGATCGGTGAAATAGACCTGACCCTCGGGACCGTGAAGGATCTCGTTGGGTCCACGCAGGCGCCGGCCGTCGCCATAGTGGGTGCAGAAGTCCTCCAGCGAACCATCGGGTCCGGCCCGGAGGATCTTGCGCAACTTGTGGTCCGATACCAGGAGGCTCCCGTCCGGATTCACCACCACGCCCTGGGGCTTGCCGCCCGTGGTCAGGAAGCGGGACACCCGGCCTTCGGGTGAGATTTTGGACACGTGGTCGGCGCGGCAGTTGGCCACGAAGAGGTTTCCGCCGGCGTCGAAGGCGGGGCCCTCGGGCATGGAGAGTCCGCGGGCGACCAGGGCCGGCTCCTCCAGATCCCGGGTTCGGGAGAGGGAGCCCCGAATGACTGCGGGAGCGTTCCGCCGCGGCAGCGGCAACTCGACCTGCCGTCCGGTCCGAGCCGAGAGATAGGCGGCTTCCATGATCTCCACGCAGCGAAGCCCGTCCCAACCGGTGAACACCGGCTCCCGGTCCTTCAGAATCCAATCGGCGAAGCTGGTCAACTCTTCGAGATAGGCGCTCCGGAAGCCGGCCTCGTTGTCGAACCCGTGCCGCTCCTCCCATCCGTCGCGGCTCCGAATGGTGACGCTGCAATCGCCGGGATCGTAGAGGATTCCTCCCTGCTCCAGCACGATGTGCACGCCGAAGGCTTGGCGAAAGGTCCGAATCGGAGAGAAGGGGCTGACCTGAAGCGTGGCCACCGCGCCCGACTCGAAGTGGATCAGCATCGAGATCTGGTCTTCGAAATCGCTTCGATGATCGGTCTTCACGGGACTCCTGGCGAACACGTTCCCCGCCTCGCCGCAGATGTGCCGCAGAAAATCGATGTCGTGAACGCCGGAGGCGTGGAGCAAGCCTCCGCCCCGGTCTCGCCGCAGCCACCAGCTCCACCAGTCCCGGTGGTAGAAGCCGTTGATGTTGACCGCCATGACGCGCCCCAGACGGCCGCTCCGAACCACCTGGGACATCTTGGCGTACTGGGGCCGCAGCCGCCGCTTGTGGCCGACCATGAGCTTCACCCCGGCCGCCGTCGCCGCCTCCATCATCCGGTGGCACTCCTCGACGTCGAGCGCCATGGGCTTCTCGCAGAAGATGTGCTTGCCCGCCCGGGCGGCAGCCACGGTTTGGGGACAGTGCAGGTGGTTGGGCGTCGCCAGGAAGACGGCGTCGACCTTGGGATCGCGGAGACATTCGGAGAACGAGTCGTAGGCGTATGTCTGCAGGCTGGCGGCCAGTGCGTCGGCGCCGGCCCGGTCAGAATCATGGCATCCGGCGATCCGGTAGGGCTCCAGCACCTGGATCAGGCGGGCCATGTGCGAGCCGAAATTCCCACAGCCCACAACCGCGATCGCGACTTGCTCCATGCCTCCCCTATGTCGCCCGAGCCGCGTCTCCGAACGTTTTCACGGAAGGTGCTCCAAACGCCAGAAAACACCACTGACCATGGCGATGTTCCGGCTCAGGTTTCCGTGAAAATAGACGCTCAGAAAGCGATTTTCGGAGATCTGCACGCTGGGTGCCGTGAAGGAATGCCCGGGGGGCATGGGGACCAGCACGAATTTTCGGGATTGGTTCATGGCCGTCGTCCCGGTTGCCGTGCCGTCGAGCCAGCGCCGACCGCCGTCGAGACTGATTCTGGCCAGGAGGGTTCCGTCCGGGGCTCCACCCGGGTGCGCCCCCTGATGGGTCACCACCACCCGGTTGTCCGCCGTCCAGAGGATGGTCCCGCGAATCTCGTAGAATCCGGTGAGCCCTCCCGGAACCTCGGCGAATGTGCGGCCGCCGTCGCGCGATTCCAGCAGCAGGCCGTTCTTGTAGATGGAGGGATAGTTGGACTTGGTGCTGGCCGGGGCGCCCGTCTTCTTCAGCGTCTCCGACCTGTCCTCGCCCGCCAGTAGAGGCCTCTGGATCCGGGTCATGGCCAGGATGCGGTCCGAGTCCGCGGGATCGACGGCATAGCCCACTTCGGAGGCAAACCCATGCACCAGGCTCGGTTCGCCCCAACTTTTGCCGCCATCGCGGCTCCGGAACAGGAAAAGGCCGCCCACGTCGGCATCGGGCGAGACCAGTCCATCCTCCATCAGGGACGGATCCTCGTAATACCAGGGGATCCGCCGCAGACCGGCCGAGAACATGAGGGTCCCGTCGGGCCGCTCGATGAATGTGTTGTAGTCGTCGCCGGTCCAGTTGTAAGGCTGCCGGCTCGATTCCGGGGAGAGATCGGAGACGTCGAGCACCGTCGTGGTCCAGGTCTCGCCCGAGTCGGAGGAGTGGCGCACCACCAACTGGGAGGAGTCCTTGACGTGGTCCGCCAACCAGAGCCGTCCGTCGCGGGTGACACCCAGGGCAAAGGCTCTCTCTGTCGGGAGCAGGCTCCAGGTCTTCCCTTGGTCCCGGCTTCGGGCCAGACCCCCGGTCTGGGTGTTCACGAAGATGGACCCGTCGGGATGCCGTACGATTCCCAGCATTCCGCGGACCAGCCGCGTGCCTTGGGGAACGATCTTGACCGTCTCGCCGACCGTGACCTGGACACGCTCCCAGCCGGCCGCGTGGATCGGTACCAGCAACCATGCCAGACTCACAGCACACAGCAGCAACCGTCTTATCGCACACCCCCTTCCCGGGTCCCGGCCCAGTTTACTACCGCCCCGGCTGCAAGAACACAAGGAAGAGAGTTACCTGGTGGGCAGCAATTCCCCCCAGACTTCATCGGCAGGATGGGTGCGATTCAACTCTTCGGCGCGCAGGCACCAACTCGGCATGACGCGGTCCATTATTTCCCGGAAGCGCTCGTTGTGGCTCGGCTCGGCAAGGTGGGCCATCTCGTGGACGACGACGTATTCCAGGCAGGACAGGGGCTTCTTGGCCAGCTCGGAGTTGAGCCAGATACGGCATGCCCCGGCATTGCAGCTTCCCCAGCGGGTCTTCATGCGACGGATGCGCCAGTCGGCCACATGCACACCGAGCCGGGATTCCCACTTGGCGATCACCTCAGGGATATGCTGTCGCAACTGAGCCCGATACCAACGGTAGAACAGGGCCTCGCGGGCGTCGCGGCCGGTCTCGGGGCGCACGCGCATCTCCATCCAGGCATTGTTGCGCAGGCGAATACCGACTGGGCCTCGCGATTCAACCACATCCAGGCGATAGCGTCGTCCCTCGAAGTAGTGACTCTCACCGGATACGAAGTCGCGCTGGGTTTGGCGGTCCTGCTGCTCAAACTCGGCACGCTTGCGCCGAATCCATCCGAGGCGCGAAACAACCGCCAGCCGTATCGCGTCGTCGTCGAGACGCAGTGGAGCCGAGACGCGCACTTGCCCTTCGGGGGGATAGACGCTCAGGTGGAGGTTCTTGATGTCCTTGCGGATGACCGCCACGGGAACGCCGCGGACATCCATGTAGTATCTGTCAGTACTCACTGCGGGCCTTCGCAATTTCGAAGATCGTTCGAGTGTAAGCCTTGAAGGGACCGAGTGCGTCTCGGATCGCCCTGCCGATCCGCTTCTCCTTAATGGGGTGGCCGCGCCAATCGGCCATTCGGACCTTACGGATTGCGCGATCGACAGCCAGCGCCGCCACTTCGCGGAGATTGGTCTCGGTATCCGTCTCCCATCTCACACCCGGCTCGGCCACGCGATCCGCCGGTAATTCGGCCGGCAGGTTGTCGTAGATTGCCCGCAGCGACCGCGTCTTGATCGTCGCGGGATATGATCCCCCATCCACCCCGCGCTTCACCTGCTCGGCGAGCTCGATAATCTTTTTGAGGTAGGCCTCGTACTCGATCGCTTCTTCTCTGCGCTGCTTGATTAGCGCATCGAGCACCGCGGACATCTTCTCGTAGTACTTCGGGTTGACCGCCATCTCATCGACGATCAGGCGGCGGACGTTGTTCTCGATGGTCTCGGCAACGGCACCCTGACTGCTCCGGATACCCTCGGGAAGCCCGTCGATGGCACCCGCACCGTCTCTGACGAGCAGGTCCACGAGCGTCAGATCGTCGAACGCGGAAATGACCTCGCTGTCGTCGGCCCGGATGTAGTTGTCGAGGAGATGCCGCATGGCGGGCTCGAACACCTTCAGATCGACGTAGTCGCCGCTGGCCAGCTTGACTTCCTGGCGGACCTTCTCGTAATGGCCGACCTCGTCCTTGATGGTCTGCCGTTCGGCCTCCGTGTAACCGGCCTCGGTCATCTCGTTGGCCAGATTGGCGTAGGCGCGCAGGAACGCCGCCACCATTCTGTACAGGGTGAGCCGCTTCCGTTCGCTGCCGCCAGGCTGGGTGCCAGCGTCGCCCTCTCCGCCGTGGCAGAAATAGCGCAGGTAAGCGTCCGTGTCGTACGGCGGCTCGACGGGTTCGCACAGCGCCTTGACCGCTTCGCGAGTCTCCTCCAGGCGCTTCCGCCCCTGCTCCAGCCGGTCCTTCAACAGGCCCTCCACGTCTTCGCGGTCGTAGCCCTCGAACGCTTCGCCCGTGTAGTCCTTGATCGCGCCCTCCAACGACCGGAAAAGGTCCTTGTAGTCGATGACGTAGCCGTATTCCTTGTCGTCGCCGTCCAGCCGGTTGACGCGGCAGATCGCCTGGAAAAGACCGTGGTCCTGCATCTTCTTGTCGATGTAGAGATAGGTCGCCGGCGGCGCGTCAAAGCCGGTGAGCAGTTTGTCCACAACGATCAGGAGTTTCATCTGGCCGGGATCGTTCACGAACCGCCGCTTGACCTGCTGCTCGAACTGCTCGGCCTTGTGCAAGGCCTTGTCCGCGGGCTCATCGAAGTAGTCCGCGAGCATCTTCCGATAGACATCGTACTTGAGGAGCCGCTCAGTGAGACCCTCGCCCGTTTCTTCTCCCGTGATGTCACCTGGCGCCGGGGTGTAGGAGGTTACGATGGCGCACCTGTCCTTCAGGTCGGTCTCACTGAATGCCTGGAAGAAGCGGCAGGCGGCGTAGACGCTGTCCGACACAAGCATGGCGTTGCCGCGGCCGCTCTGCAGGCGGTCCTTAATCTCCATGTCCATCAGGATGTCGTCCACGATTTTTCGGATGCGATCGAGCGAACTCGTGACCTTGCGCATGGTGCCCCACCTCTGCCTGAGCTGCGCTCGGGCCAGGTCGCTGAGCCCCTTGGTCTTGAGGTCGAACCATTGGTCGATCTTCGCCTCCGAGGTGATGTTCTGGTCGATGTCCCGCGCCTCGTACCGCAGGTCCAGCACCACTTCGTCGTCCACCGCCTCGTCGTACTTGTAGGTGTGGATGTACGGACCGAAGATCTCGATGCTGCGCTGCTTGTCGGACCTGAGCAGCGGCGTTCCGGTAAAGCCGAACAGGGTGGCCCCGGGGAGGATCGCCTTCATGGCCCTGTGCAGCTTGCCGGACTGGGTCCGGTGACATTCGTCCACGAAGACGAAGATCTCGCCGGGAGGGCGCAAACCACCTGAAATGTGGCTCCGGAGGTCATCCAGGTACTGGTCGACGTTGCCTTCGCCGGAACTGCCGAACTTGTGGACGAGCGAACAGATCAGCGACTTGGCGGGGTCCCGAAGCACCTCCGCGAGGTCGGTGCCGCTCCTCGTACGGTAGATGTCCTCGTCCACTCCGCTGAAGACCTTCTCGATCTGCTCGTCGAGTTCGGTGCGGTCGGTAACGATGAGCACGCGGCCGTCCACGCCCTTGAGCTCACGGATCCACTTTGCCAGCCACACCATCGTGAGGCTCTTTCCGCTGCCCTGCGTGTGCCAGATGATCCCGCCTTCCCGGCGGTTGGCGTACTTCCGGGCCGCCTTCACGCCGAAATACTGGTTATGACGGCAGATTTTCTTCACGCCGGCGTCGAAGACCACGAAGTCGTGGAGGAGTTCGAGCAGGCGCCCAGGGGTGCATAGATGAGTGAGTTCGCAGAGGAGGGGAGAGGTGGTAGTGTCGTCTGGGTCACCGTGTTCCTTCCAGCGGAGCCAGTACTTCTCCGGCGTCTCAATGACGCCGTAGCGGAGCCCCTCGGTCTCGTTGCCCGCCATGACGAGCTGCATCGTGGCGAAGAACGGGCGGATGAAGTCCTTCTTCTGGTTGTCCAGATTCTGGCGGATACCTTCGGACACCGAGACGGTCGAGCGCTTGAGTTCGAGCACCCCGACGGCGATCCCGTTGACGTAGAGCACGATGTCGGGCCGCTTGGTGTGGGTCGCTTCGACCGTGACCTCTTCGGCGATGGCGAAGTCGTTGGCGGCCGGGTTGTCCCAGTCGATCAGGTCGACGGTGACCGTGTGTTCGCCGAGCCCTGGGCTGACCTTGGCTCCGTAGCGGAGGAGACCGTAGACCTCGCGGTTGGCGTCGTAGAGGGTCTTGCCTCCGCCGAGGGCGGCGGCCTTGCCGAGCTTGTCCAGTGCTTTGCTGATGATGGCCGCGTCATGGCCCTGGCGAGTGAGGAACTGCGTGAGGAGGACGGCTTCGATGTTCCGGTTGTTCGGGCGTTCCTGCCAGTCGCCCAGATACTCGTAGCCGAGCTGGTGCCGGAAGTGGTCGACGACCCGGCGCTGGGTGCGGGTTTCGAGCTCGCCGACGGCGCTCATCGGGGGCTCTGAGGGTTGGGGTCGGCGACAGGATCGGGTTTGGCAGAGTAACCGGCCAACACCTTCCAGTAGCCGTCTTTTTCGGGCCAGATCCCCGCCACCTTCCCGGTCGCGCGCAGCTTGTCCAGCTGGTATCGGACGGTGGATCCGTGACGGAGAACATCGGTCACCCCGACGTCCTCGCCGTGATTGTCCCGCCCGATCTCGAGGATGCCGCCCCAGCCATTCGCGAGTCCGCAGATGCAATCCAGGTGCTCGTCGCGCCAGGACGATCTCGGCTCTACGTTGGGCGGTTCAGGCGTCATGGGCGACGTCCTCCGTGTCGGCATCGGGGATGGGCAGGCGGATTGAACCGGTGAGGAGCTGCTGCATCATACCCTGCTTGATTGCGCGGGTCTTGCCGAGGTGTTGCTCCAGGGCGGTGATCTCGGAGTCCATGTCGGAGAGAACGGTGGCGATGGCGCGTTGTTCAGGGAGGGGAGGGAGAACAAAGTCGATGTTGCCTAGGTCGCGCTTGCTAATCTCCAGGAACGTGGAGCCGGTGGCCAAGTCGATCATGCGCTCCTTGAGCGTCACCAGACGGTAGTAGAGGAAGTCGTTGTCGACCGAGTCAGCGCACACCATGGACTTGAATCCTTGGTTTGTAGCGACAGGCATCGAAGCGATCTTGATCTCGCCAATTGTTGCGCGGCTGCAAAGGAGAAGACTGCCGGGAGGCAGCAGACTCGCGCCGCAACTGGCCAATCCTTCCGACGTGATATTCCGGGTCGTGGTGACGAGGTATTTCCCTCGGGATGCTGTGATGTCGGTCGGGACGCACCATGGAATCCGGCCGCCCCAATAGGCGGGGACTCCCGTGCGCGGTGTTCCTCCGTTTCGGATGTTCGCTGCGTCCGCGAAGGTAACCGTCTCCCACTCCCCCCCGAACCCCGGCAGCCGCTTCCTCCCGGTCAGCAGTTCCTGCATCGCGGCCTGCTTGATGGCCCGCTTCTTGGCGATCAGCGCTTCCAGCGATCCGATCAGCTCGTCCACATCGGACAGCACGGCGGCGATGGTGCGCTGTTCGGGGAGGGGAGGGAGGTGGAGCCGGATTTCGGAAAGCGCAGTACCACTGAGGGCTGGCAGGGCGGTCGTGTTCGCGAAAGCACTGAAGCGAATAGTCAGGAGTAAAAAGTAGACGAACGAGATGTCCACGCGTTCGTCGGTCAGCACGAATGCCGCCATGTTGTTGTCGAGACAGCTCGGCTGAGCCAGAATCCTCTTGCGGTCAAGGAACACTGCGGCTCCGACCTTTGCGAATACGATTGACTTTGGTGGAAATGCGGCTGCGCCCAGAAGCTGGCGGGTGTGCTCTGTGATGTGATTGCCACTCTCGGTCAGGAACACGTCGTTTCCATCGCGATTCATGTCTGAGACCTTGAAGAACGGGTAATCACCCTGCGCTCGACCCTGATACCTGACCGGAAAACCGCTGCCGCTGCCGAATCGACCGATATCTCCAACTCGGACCCACTTCCACGCTCCACCGGCCCCCGCAACCTTTAACGGCTGATCCTCACCCATCCCCCCTCATCTCCCAATCCCCCCAATCTCCCGCCTCACCATAGCCACCTCGTCCGCAAGCTCCTCCCGCGACGGCAGGTACAACTGGTACTTCGACGCGTAGATGGTGGCGTCTTCGGGCAGCGTCAACTCGACCACTGCCTCGTTCTTCCGGTCGCAGAGCAGGATTCCGACGGTCGGCAGTTCGTCATCGGTTTTCACGTAGCGGTCGAAGTAGTTCACGTACATCTGCATCTGGCCGAGGTCCTGATGCGTCAACTCCCCGCGTTTCAGGTCGATCAGCACGTAGCAGCGCAGCAGGCGGTTATAGAAGACGAGATCGACGAAGAAGTGACGGTCGTCGAAGCTGAAGCGCTTCTGCCGCGCCTCGAACAGAAAGCCTTTGCCGAGTTCCAGCAAGAACTGCTGGAGCCGGTCGATGATCGCGGTCTCCAGTTCGCTCTCGGAGTAGGCTGGTTTCTCCTCCAGACCGAGGAACTCCAGCACTACCGGATCCTTGATCAGATCCGACGCCTTCTCGACCACGTGACCCTCGCGGGCGAGGCGGCGGACCTCGTGCTTGTCGCGGCTGAGCGCGAGCCGCTCGTACAGCGAGCTGTCCAGTTGCCGCTTGAGTTCACGAACGCTCCAGCCGTTGTCCGCAGCCTCGATCTCGTAGAAACGGCGGGCTTCAGGGTCGGTTACAGACAGCAGGGTCACGTAGTGGGACCAGCCGAGGGGGAACAGTTCGGCGAGTCGTGCGAAGCTTGGAGCCGTTTCTGGCGAGAAACCGGATGAAATCCGAGACACCGTCTCGGAAATCGATTGGTCACGAGAAATCCGAGACATGGTCTCGGGAATCGACTGGTCACCGGAAACCCGAGACGGTAGCGCGAAATCGTCGGTGGCCGAGACATCGGCGACGACATGTTCGTAGCTTCGGTAGAACCGCCGCATCTGCTCTAGAATGTCAACGGAAAAGCCCCGTCCGATCCGCTCCTTCAGGGCCTTCGACAGTTTCTTCAAGGTCTGTCTGCCATACTCCGCCCGGTCCGCGCCGCTCTGCTCGTATTCCACGATGTACCATCCGAACAGCCAATTCCGCACGACCAGCGAGTGGTCCACGGCGCGGGCGGCGGAGCGCCGAGTCTCTTCATGGGTATGCCGACAGAGCTCGACGAGGCGCTCGAAATCAAACGACTGGCTCACGCCGGCAGCCCCATCCGCTTCAGGTGGGACTCGACTCTGGCGCTGTAGTCCTCAACCTGACGCTCCAGCTCCGGCAACGCGTCCGCATACCGCCCTGTCAGCACCCTGACCCGGTCCACCAGACCACCCGCCAGTCGCTCCACCTGCTGCCCGATCCCGGCCTCGACGCTTGCCACCCACTTGTCGTCCACCACGATCTCGGCGATTTCCGCCATGGTCAGCGTCGCGTACCGAACGAGCACTTTCGAGTTCAGCTCCGTCTGTACCGCCTTCGTCGCCCTCTTCGCCGCCGCGAGCGACTACATGTGATCGAGGCAGACTTCCAGCGCGTCGCGCTCGTCACTTCCCCCGGGGTCGTTGCGCACCACCTTCAGTCGCGCCCTGACTGCAGCCTGCGTGACCTTCCCTGCATCTGTCGTCGCGTCCTCAAGCAGACCGTCTTCCCCGGAAAACTCCTCGATGAACTCTTCCAGCTCCCGGGCGACTGCCTCCTCCTTGGCATGCAGGCGGTCGACCTCTGCCTGCTCGGTCGCGAAGTACCTCGCGACGACAAGACCGGGAGGGAGCAGGTCCATCTTGTATTTCTTGCGCTTCACGGTCAGATCGGGGGCCTCGGCTTTCCCCTTGCCCCGCACCGGAACCAGCACGCGCGGCCGCGCCGCCTTGGCCCACCCTTCCGTCACCACCAGGTACACATCGTCCTGCATGACCTCGTCCCAGTAGTCCATCAGACACTGGTAGACGCCGTAGCGATCGAGTAGCGGAAGACCGGCGAAACGCCGCAGCAGGTCCTCTGCAAGATCCCGGATCAGCGCCTTGGACAGGTCGCCCACCTTGAGTGCCCGAAGGCTTGGCGCGTACTCCCGCCGCCAGTCCCCCAACACCCGGGCGATCCGGTCCCGGTACCCATTGAACTCCTCATTCTCAAGCACCACCGACCTCACCTCGTCCGCTTCAACCCGCACATCACTGTATCCGTCTCGCCCATTCGGCAAGAACAGCCGCGACCGCAACCCCGGAAATACATCCCAGTAGTCGCTGAGCGCGTCGATGTCCCGGTCCGGGATGCCACCCCGCAGATGCGCGACCAAGTCATGCCGGTCCTCCGCCTCACTCGAGTCGATGTATCGCGGGATGTTGAGGTTGTAGTCGTTCGTCTCGCTGGCGATCTCGGCCACCGGCACCATACGCGCGTATCCGGTGGTCTCCTTCTGCTCGTTGAACACGTCCACGATCCGGTGGATGTCGCGTTCCCGCAGCCGGTTCTTGGCGCCGTCCTTCCGGAAGCCCTTGCTGGCGTCGACCATGAAGACGCCGTCACGGCGGAGTGCATTCTCCTTGTCGATCACCACGATGCAGGCCGGGATCCCGGTGCCGTAGAAGAGGTTGGCCGGGAGCCCGATGACTCCCCTGATCCAACCGCGCTTGACGAGGTTGCGGCGGATGCCGGCCTCGCGGTTGCTACGGAAGAGGACGCCGTGCGGCATGATGATCGCACCCTTGCCGGTGCTGCCGACGGACGCGACGAGGTGCAGCAGGTAGGCGTAGTCCCCGTTCTTGGCCGGAGGCTCGCCGTACTCGAAGCGGCGGTATTCGTCGTTGGCCGGGTTGAGGCCGTTGGTCCAGGCCTTGTCGGAGAACGGGGGATTGGCGACGGCGAAGTCGAACCGTTTGAGGAGCCCCGGCCCGTCCGTGAACAGCGGGTTCGTGAGCGTGTTGTCCCGCTCGATCTCGGCTGCCTCGCGACCATGAAGGATCAGGTTCATGCGCGCCATCGTCCAGGTCGCAACGTCCTTCTCCTGACCGTAGATGGTCAGCCCGTTCGGCGCCTCGTCGGCGGCCTTGATGAGGAGCGACCCGGAACCGCACGTGGGATCGTACACGGTCTGGTCCCGCCTGGTGTCCGGCCCGATCCCGATCACCTGCGCCATGATGCGGGAGACCTCGGCCGGGGTGTAGAACTGTCCTTTGCTCTTGCCGGACTGGGTCGCGAAGTGGCGCATCAGGTATTCGTACGCGTCGCCCAGCAGGTCGTCGCCATGGGCGCGGTTGGCGCGAAAATCGAGCCCCTCGAAGATCCCGACGAGCTTCGTGAGACGGTCCTGCATCTCCTTGCCCTTGCCGAGCTTGGTCTCGTCGTTGAAGTCGGCCTGGTCGATCACGCCCTTGAGCAGGTATTCGTTGGCGCCGGCGAGCCTGCTGATGACCTTGTTGATCCCGTCGCCGATCTCCTTGGTTCCCTTGAGGGCGACCATGTCGGCGAAGCTGCCTCCCGGCGGCACCGTGATGTCGGCGAAGTCGTCGTCGCCTGCGTACTTGTCCGAGACGTACTTCATGAAGAGCAGCGTAAGGATGTAGTCCTTGTATTGGGACGCATCCATTCCGCCGCGCAGCTCGTCGCAGCTCTGCCAGAGCGAGGAATAGAGGTGGGATTTGCGGAGGGGCATGGCTGGATCAGTACGTGGGCTTGGAGATCAGGGGCGGAACGGCCAACACCTTCGGCTTGGTGCGAGCCAGCACACATTCGGACCGACCGAGCACAACCGTGAGCGCCAGAATGATGTCCAGGTACTTGCCGTGCTTGAAGGTGTCCCGCACCAGATCGGCCATCCGCCACATGACGCTCGTAAACTCGCTGTGGTTAAGGCCTCAATGTAACACGTCGTCCGACGCCGGTCTCGAAACTCGCCAGGTCGGGCTGGCGGGTAGTCGATGGCGGCCCGGACTGAAGAATGCAAAGCGGGAGAGATCCACCGGAACGTCCCGAAATCGGTGTCCCTGATGAAGCCGATGATTCAATCCCGGTAGGGGTTGAACTCGCCGGCGGCGGCCATGGCCACGCCGATGGGGTCGAGGGTGTGCAGGATCCGGATAGTGCCGTGGTGGGCTTCGAGGACCTCGGGCAGGCGTTTGTAGCAGTGGGGCGATTCGTCGGTGCCGGCCCCGCGGAGCTCGACTCCCATGCCACGGACCCAGGCCAGCATCATGTCACGGCTGATTTCTCCCGCCGAGATGCGGATCCGCTTTCCCTTCCTGAATCGGGTCTTGCCGGCGGCCCGGGTCCGGGACATGACCCGACCGGCGCCATGGACGGTTGAGTAGAGGGCCTGCTCGCTCTCTTTTGCGTCGACTCCTTCCAGGATCACGGACCGGTCCCCCATGGAACCCCCGACGAACCCTTTTTGTCCGGGAAAGGCGGGAGTGGCTCCTTTTCGAACCACCCACAGCCGCCGTCCCCCGTGCTCTTCTTCCCAGGCGAAGTTGTGGTGATTGTGAACTTCTTCCAGGATCTCCGCTCCCAGAATGGAAGCGACCTTCTCGCAAACCCAGTCCCGGCCCGCGTAAGCATAGCGGCCGGCCAGCTTCATGCACGCCACGTATTCGGCTCCCAGTTCGGTCTCCACGTCCAGCAGCACCGGGTCCACGTGCATCCCGTTCTTGCCGCCCCCGGCCTTGATGAAGTGAGTGGCCAGCTTGTGGCCCAGACCGCGTGAACCGAAGTGCACCCCGGCCCATATCCGCTCTCGCTCGTCGGAGAAGAGGTCGACGTAGTGGTTGCCGCCGCCGATGGTGCCCAACTGCTTTCGGGCCACCGGTTTCAGCCGCTGGGCCGCCGGTATTTTCCAGGCCGGATCGTCGTCGAAGAGGTCGTGGTCGACCGGCTCCCGGTTGACCCGGCCCACACCGAAGGAGAGGGACTTCCAGATCTCATCCATGACGGACGGGATGCGCTTCCGGATGTCCCCGTAGTCGCAGTCGAGCCGGACCGCCTTGTTGCCGCAGGCGATGTCGAAACCGACGCCCGAAGGGCTCACGCGGCCCGCGTAGGCGATGACTCCGCCGATGGGGACAGCATAACCCAGATGATGGTCCGCCATCAGGGCGCAGTTCTCCGCCTCCCCGGCGCAGTTCTGCATCTGAAGAACCGCGTTCTCCTGGGGATCGCCCCACACCGGAATGTCGCCGATGAACCGCATCTCGACGGAGCGGTGAAACAGGCTGCGTTAGTCCGCCAGTTTGACCTGTCGTCCCTTCCAGACCTTTTCCAGGAACTGATCCCGCCCCGAGTTCCAACGGTAGTAGCGGTAACGAAAGGCGTTCCTCTTGTAGTAGTCCTGGTGGTAGTCCTCGGCCTTGTAGAACCGGTTGAGCTCCCGGATCTCGGTCACGATGGGCCGATCGAACACGCCGGATTCCTCCAGGCGCTTCTTCGATTCCTCGGCCAGCTTCCGTTGCATCTGGTTCTCGTAGAAGATGACCGTCCGGTAGTGGGGTCCACGATCCACGAACTGGCCGCCCGCGTCTGTCGGATCGACGTGCTTCCAGAACACTTCCAGCAACTGGCTGAACGTCACCCGGGACGGATCGTAGATTGCCTGCACCGCCTCGACGTGGCTGGTCCTTCCGGCAGAGACCTGCTTGTAGGTCGGGTTCACCTCGGTTCCACCGGCGTAGCCGGAGATCACCTCTTGGACACCGTCGACCTTTTCAAGGTCCGCCTCGACGCACCAGAAGCATCCTCCCGCCAGCGTTGCCGTCGCCGAGTCCGCGCCGCCGTCGACCGAGTCGTCTCCGGCCAGTTGCGCCCAGGCGGCAGGACCGAACAGGAGCGCCGACACAAAAATCCCGATCACTCCGATCCCGAATAGATGTTTCATCGTCCGACTCCTTCATTGCTGGAACACTGTATCGATGCCTCACTACCATTTTGACTACCGGATTCGAAGGTTGTCCAATTCCAGGGGCGGGAACGACGGCGCCGCGTGTGGTTTTCTCCAAAATCGCGCATCATGATGGCCTCGATCTTGTCGCGACCGGAGAGAGTACTGGTTTGGAGACGACCAATGCAGGAGTGGAATTGAGATGGCTACGCTTCGACCGTCCCCTGAGCGTTCGTTGGCCGCATTGGAGGAGGTCCGCCGGTGGGTGCCGCCGACTCCGTTGACCCGGGAGGATCAACTGTCTCGCCTCCTGGGGACCGAAGTCTACGTCAAGCATGAGTACGAGAGTCCGGTCCGATCCTTCAAGATCCGCGGAGCCGTGAACCTGGTGGCCGACCTGGTGGCCGATCCCGGCATCACCCGCCTCTACACGGTTTCGACCGGGAACCACGGCGCGGCCATGGCCTACGCCTGCCGGCAGTACGGGATGGCGTTGACGGTGGTGGCGCCGGTGGGGGCGGATGAGAGCAAGTTGGCGCTGATCCGGGAGTTCGGAGCCGACCTGGAGCTGCTGGGACGCGATCTGGACGAGGGCAAGGAGATGTTGCTGGCGCGCGGTTTCGAACCGGGCCATCTCTTCATCGAGGACGGGAAGTCGGCCCGGATCGTCGAAGGGACTTCGACGATCGGGCTGGAGCTGGCTGCCCAGCAGCCCGATTTGGAGGCGGTCTTCGTGCCGGTTGGAAACGGCGCCCTGATCGGAGGGCTCGCCAGCAGCTTGAAGGCGGCGAACCCGGCGGTTCAGATCATCGGAATCCAGTCGGAAGAGGCGCCCTGCATGGCATTGTCATTCGCCAACGGCAGGCCGACGGACACTGCCACGGCCGAGACCTTCGCCGGCGGCATGGCGGTGCGGATCGCCATCCCCGAGGCCGTGGAGCTGATGCTGGAGGTGGTGGACCGGATGGTCCTGGTCTCGGAAATCGAATTGAAGCGAGCCATGCTCCTCTTTCAACGGGTCACCGGCACCTTGCCCGAGGGCGCCGGCGCCGGCGCTCTGGCCGCAGCCCTGAAGCTCCGTCAGCAGTCGAAGGAGGACGAACCCTGGTCCTGGGAAAGCGTCTGCCTTATTGCCACCGGCGCCAACGTCGATTCGAAGCTGGTTCGAGAGGTGGAGAGCCTTTCCCTCTGATCTCACCCGGATTCCGCAACCACGGGGTTTTCCAACACTCCGATGGCATCAATTTCGATGCGGACGGTTTCGCCCGGCTGCAGCCAGCGAGGCGGCGTGCGGGTGAAACCGACGCCCGCGGGAGTGCCGGTGGCGATGGTGTCGCCCGGTTCGAGTGTGGCGATGGAGGATAGACAGGCGACGATCGCCGGAATGCGGTGGATCATCGATCCGGTGGTGTCGTCCTGCAAAACCTCGTCGCCGATACGCAGCCGGATGCCGAGCGCGTGGGGATCGGGGATTTCATCGCGCGTCACGAGACACGGCCCCATTGGCGCGAACGTATCGAACGATTTCTGGATGTCGTACGGCCCCGGCGATCCAAACAGAGCACGCAGCGAATAATCCCGTGCGCTCACGTCGTTCAGGATCGTATAGCCGGCGATGTGTTCGTAGGCATTTTCCGCCGGGATGTTTTTCCCTCCGGCGCCGATCACCAGCGCCAGCTCGGCCTCGTAGTCCACCTTTCGACTGTTATGCGGCAGGACAATTGGCTGGCCGGGGCCGATGACGGCGGTCGACCACTTGGTGAAGAACAGCGGCACGTTCCGGGGCGCCTTTACGGTGGCCTCCCTGCCATGTTCCTCGTAGTTGACCCAAGCCGCAATCAGCTTGGGAGGGCGTGGAACCGGCGCAAGAAGCTGCGTGGTTGCGAGGGGTAGCAGCATGCGCCGCCGGAGATACTCTTCCTTCGCGCCCGGCAGTTGTTCTTCGACGTAGGCGAGCGCTTTCCTCGCCGTCTGCAATGCTTCGTCACCACGTTCGAGGAACTCGACCATCAGCGTCGGCAGAGGCCGTGAGACGTGCCGCCCCCGAATCAGGTCCCGGCTGCCCCGCATCAGTTCCCCATGGGCGCGGCTCAGATCAATGATCAGATCGCCCGATTGGCTGAGCGCGCCGAGCCGGGTCTCTTCTGAATGAAGGTAGCTGACGAGTTTCATGAGCGGGGGGATGATTTGTGGTTGGAATTATAGCCTGGGCCATTTATTTGATCCATATGCCTGTCCCGGGACTGTCTGGCGGCAGTGGAGATCTGGTGGCGTCAGGTGTACTATTCGCCAAAAAAAGCCCCCGTCAGCGTCCTCTTTGTGGTGGTGTAGTCCTACGGATATTCCGGCGAAAGGAGATCACAACATGCATTTCGTAATTTTCGCGACTCACAAAGTAGAAATGGGACAGTAACGAATCCGTTTGGAGGATGCATTCGTCGGCGACAGTCCGTATGCCCGGTCGGGAACCTTCGCCGAGTCGCACGTCCGCCCATGGAACTGGTTGACGGGACGCCCCGGCTAAACGCATTGCAGCGTGGCCCGGTCCGCCGGGTCCTCGGGGACTCCCCGAAGGATGGTTGCTGGCGGACGAGGCCGAACTCAAGCTGACACACAGCGAGCTCGCCTGCTTCGCTTGGTGTCGGAAACCAGCAGGTATTCACCCGTGGCCGTGCGCGAGAAGCAGGCAGATCTTCCGCCGGCGCGAATCACTCCACCGGCGATTCGGGACATCTCCGGACGTGAGCTAACCGAGGGGACCTCGTGAGCGACGGTCACAAGCAACGAGCTCCAGACGTTCGCTACGAACCCAACGAGGACCCTCCTGCGATTTTATCTTTCGGTTGCGGCCTGCAGCTGGTGGTTCTGGGCATAACCAGCATCATCTTTATCCCCACTATCGTTATCCGGGCCGGCGGCGGAACTGAAGCGTACCTGTCCTGGGCCGTGTTCGGCGCGGTCGCCGTCAGTGGCATCTGTACGGCGCTGCAGGCGGTGCGGTTGGGCCGGGTCGGAGCAGGATACCTCCTCTTTATGGGCCCTGCCGGAGCCTTTATCGGCGTCTGCGTCAGTGCCCTCACCGAGGGCGGTCCAGCGCTCCTCGCCACCCTGGTGGTCGCGTCGTCGCTGATACCGATCGTGATTTCGATGCGGCTCGCTCTGTTCAGGCGGCTTCTGACACCGACCATCGTCGGCACGGTGAACATGCTGGTACCGGCAACCGTGCTGCCGGTCGTCTTTGGCCGCTTGGGCGACGCGCCGCACGACACGGCGCTGGCCCCGCTTTTCACCGCACTCGCGACGATTCTGGTCATCAGCGGCATCTCCCTGACGGCGGGGGCATCGTTGCGTCTATGGGCTCCGGCGATCGGGGTCGTTGCGGGTTCGGTCGTTGGCGGGTCGTTGGGTCTCTACGACTTTGAACGGGTTGCACGCGCGCCGTGGATCGGTCTGCCGCTAGGAGACTGGCCGGGTATCGGAATCGACCTTGGTCCGGCGTTCGTGGAGCTGCTTCCCGCCTTCGTGTTCGTGTCTCTCATTGGCGCCATCCAGACGATCACCGGAACGGTTGCCGTCCAGCGCGTTTCATGGCGCCGGCCGCGGGCCGTGGACTACCGGGCGGTGGAAGGCGCGGTGACCGCGGACGGCATCGGCAAGCTGCTGTCCGGCCTCACGGCGATCGTGCCGACGCAGACCATCGCGGTCAGCGCCCCGACCATTGAGCTGACCGGGGTCGCGGCGCGCCGCGTGGGAATCGCCGCCGGTGGCGTGCTCATGGTATTGGCGTTCCTGCCCAAGGTCCTCGCCATGATTCTGGCGATACCCAGCCCGGTCATCGTCGCCTACCTGACCGTGGTGCTGGCGATGACCTTCGTGCGCGGCATGACGGAAGTCGTAAAGGGCGGAATCGACTATCGCAAGGGAATGATCTCCGGTGTCGCTTTCTGGGTTGGAGTCGGCTGCCAGAACGATCTGCTGTTCCCAGGGCTTCTTTCGGAGCTGGGGGGAGGTCTGCTGGGAAACGGAATAACCGCCGGGGGAATCGTGGCGATCCTCATGACCCTGTTTCTGGAAGTGACGGCACCGCGCCGCAGCCGGATTGAAGGGGAGTTGAATATTTCCGTGCTGCCGAAGCTCAGGGAGTTCATCGACAGGTTCGCGTCCCGCAACGGCTGGGGGGCGAACATGGCACATCGCCTCGACGCCGCCACCGAGGAGACGATATTGACGCTGATCGGGGAGGATGAAAACCACAGGAAGCGCGAGCGGCGGCGCCTTCTGCTGCAGGCGCACAAGGAAGCTGCTGGCGCTGTCCTGGAGTTTGTCGCTGCGCCTGGTGAAGGGAACCTTCAGAACCGGATCGGACTGCTTACGGAGACACCCGACGACGTCGTTGTGGAACGGGAGATTTCGCTACGGCTGTTGCGGCACATTGCGTCCTCCGTTCGCCACCAGCAGTTCCACGACACGGATATCGTAACCGTCCATGTAGCCGTCCCGGACAAGGGCCGTGGAAATCGCTAAGCATTTGAGCGGTCGGCGGGCATTTGTGTTGCGCGTACTGGCCGGACCAGCCGCGTTCGCCGTCGTCCTCGCCGCGCCACTGACCGGTCTTGCGCCGGAGGCGCACGTCGCCCTCGGTGGATACGCCTGGGTCGTGGCCTGGTGGGTGACCACGCCGGTTCCTTGGGGGGTCACCAGTTTCCTGCCGTTCGTGCTCCTACCGATCGGTGCGCAGATGGGCCTATCCGAAGTGGCCGCCACTTACGGGCATGTCATCCTGCCCTACCTGATAGGCGTCATGCTTTTCGGCCATGCGTTTCAAAAGCACGGTCTGGCGCGGAGAATCGCCCTCGCCGCCCTATGCGTTCCAGGCGTGGCGCGTTCCGGCACCGGCTTGATCTTGGCAATCCTGGTCGTATCCGCGGTGATGTCCTCAGTGTTCAGTGACCTGGCGGTCATCGTGATGATGACGCCGATCGTGTTGTCGCTCACCCGGTCCGTGGCGCCCGGCGCGAAGCGTATGTCGGCAGCGGCGAGCCTGGCCGTTCTGTACGGTGCCGCGGCCGGGGCGCTGGCAACTCCGACAGGCATCGTATTCAATGCGCTGACCCTTTCGCTGCTGGAGCAGTTGACCGGCTACAGCGTCAGCTTCGCACAGTGGATGTCGACCGGCGTCATCCTGACGGTGGCCCACTTCCCGGTCTGCTATCTGATCCTGAAGGTCATGTTGCCTCTCGAGGTGCAGGCCATCCCCAATGCCCACTCCCGCTTTCTCAAGGAACGTGAACAACTGGGCCCTATGAGCCGAAGCGAAAAAAACGTTCTTTTCGTGCTGATTCTGATGCTGGCGCTATGGACCCTGCCCACCGTCGCCGATATCGGGTTTCTCGAGATCTGGTACGTGCCCCCGGTGGCCATGGTGCTTCTCTTCGTGCTGCCGGTGGACGCGAAGCGTGGTGAAATGACGCTGGAAACCAGCGACTTTCAGCAAGGCGTCGGATGGAACGTATTGTTCCTGGTGCTCGGAGGGATGGCACTGGCGGACGTATTGACCACTCTGGGCGCCATCGATTGGCTCGCCGGCAGTCTGACGGGCAACGTCACCGCGGGGGCATTGCCCTGGATTGCAGGCCTGGCGACGCCACTGTTGACCCAGTTGGCCAGCGGAGCGGCAACTTCGATCATGGTTTCCACGATTCTTTTTCCGATTGCGGACGCTCTCGGCTACAACCCCACGATTCTGGCCCGGATTATCGCGGGCACGGCCCAGGCGGTGGCATTTCCCTGGTCCAGCCCGGCCGCGGCCGCGACCTTCGCGTTCGGCGCCGTTGGATTCGGGACGATGTTCCGAGTCGGCCTCGTCGCCACCGTCCTGACGTCGATCGTCGTGATCGTGCTGAGCATGATCCTGGTACCGGCGATGCAAGCATTTGCGGTGGGTTAACAAACTGCGGCAGGTTGGGGCGCCGCACGCGGGCCGGGCTGACCTGAAGCTGGTGGCGCCGCATCCGTTTCAACAGGTGCCTGGAATTACTGCGCAGTCTGGACAAGAGCCGGGAGAGAATGGCTTGAGATGCGAGGGATGCCACTCGGAGAAGCCGACGAAGAGAAAGACGCCGACCCTCGGGAGGAGGCGACCAGGCCGTTGAATCAGCTGGATCATGAGGCAGAGTTTGAGCGGGCGTGGAACGACCCACTCAACACAAGAATCGAGCTGACCCCGGTTGACATCAACCTGGTGCTCGCCCGGAACTACCGCATGAACGAACCGCTCAGGTTCACCCGAACCATGCTGTGGGACATGGAGGTGAAAAAGGCGTTCCGACCCGATCTCTATATTCCTTCCGTTGTATCGGAGGGCAGCTCACACCATTGGCGGCGGCAGGCGGCGGCCGATGGAACCGAATCCTTCGTGCGCTGCTCGCGGCAACGCCTCTGGCTCAAGCCATCAGAGCGCGGGTTGGTCCTGGAACAGGTCCTCCTCAACCCGGCACGGCAAAGGGCCACCTTCATAGGGGCGGCCGAACTCCTCGATAGCGACGGGAACTTGCTTCGTGCCGGCGAAGGACAGCCTGTCTTTCACGTTGAGCACTCGGTTGATGGTGGTGAATTCCGACCTCTTAACCGGTGGCGAATCGTTTACCTCACGGACAGACCCGAACAAGAACTGATGGAACGGTTCACGGCTGCGAAAGACGTGTGGTTGCGTGAGTTTGTCGAAATCTACATTCGACGCGACTTGAGGATCGAGTTGACCCGGAAAAACCTGTTCTGACTCGAGGTCGTGGACCCCAATGCAACCTGGTTGACAAAGGCGGCAAGGCAGGGGCTACGCCATTCCGTAGAGAAATGGAGATCCATGGCCGCAAGCTCACGCCATGGATGCGGTCGAATGCCGCGACGACTTTCGCCGCGGGCTGTCAGATCACACTCTTTTGGACCACTTCGCCCGGCGGCGGCGTGGCTCGGGCCATGGGAGCTTCACCTGCTCCCTCAGAAACGACTTGAGCCGATCCTGGAGTTCCGCCGGGACCTGAGCCTCTTGATCTCGCAGTTGTTGAACCATTTCCGTACAGGAAGTATAGCTGCGGAGATAGTGCTGGCAGGGCGGACAGGCGGACAGATGTTCGTCCAGCTTGCGCCGGACTGCGGGGGCCATTGAGCCGTCGGCGTAGTCCAAGAGCAGGTGAATGCACTCCTTGCAGGTGAGCAGGTCAGTGCGCCGATTTCTGAAGTTCATGTCCTCCCGTCATGGTAGCGAGCCAACTTCTCCCGCAAGAAGAGGCGGGCTCGATGAATCCTGGTCTTGGTGGTGGCCTCCTTGAGGCCCAACAGGGACGCGATCTGCCGAATTGGGTAGCCGTCGATATCGCGGAGCACCAGCGGCGCCCGATATTGGAAGGGCAAGGACTGAATGGCCTCGTAAAGTTGCGCCGACAGCTCCCGATTCAGAAACACCTCTTCCGGGTCCCCGGACCAGCCGAAGATCGGGTAGGCCAACTCGCCATCCTCCCGGAAACGGGGCATCCATTCGTCCCACTGGATCTCCTGGTAGCGCCGGTGCTTGCGCAACCACATGATGCTGTTGTTTACGGCGATCCTCTTCATCCAGGGCCAGATATCGCTCTGCTGCCGAAAAGTGTCGATCTTGCGGATGACCCTGAGCAGCGTGTCCTGGAGGATCTCCTCGGCGTCGGACGGGTTCTTGGTGTAATTGAGGATGACGCCGAAGAGAGGGCGGGAAAACTGATCCACGAAGGTGTCGATGACCTTGGTGTCCCGGCTCTTGAGACCCTCTATGAGATCCCCTTGTTCCAGCGGTTTCCCCTTCATGACAATTCTAATTTACCGGGTTCCCGGCCCAATTCCAAATTGAGTTCGGCCCCCCCGATTGCTACGATTTCAACATGAGAGCGGCGGTTTTCGGACTCTCGTTTCTGGTCCTGAGCCTGCCCGTTTCCGGGGCCGAACGCCAGTCGGGCCGCCGGGATCTCGCCCGGCCCGAATATGAGCGGAGCCTGGCTCACCGGGAAGACCGCCAGAACCTGATTCGGGTTGTTTTCAGGAACGGACTGACCCTGCTCATCGAAGAACATCCCGCAGCTCCCCTGGCGTCAGTGGTCACCTATCTGCGTGGGTCTGACGGGACTCCACGCGACCGGCGCCGGGAGAGGTTGCTCTCCCGGCTCTTGTTGGCCAACGAAGAGCTCAAGACCCTGAGTTTCGAGGCGGCCTCGCAACTGAGGCCTGAACCTGAAGAGGGCCTCAGGGGACCGTCGTTTGTCTCCACGGCGCCCGCCGACCATCTGGAAGACGCGCTGAAGGCTCATGCCCACCTGCTGGATCCGCCGGCTCCGTCGGAACTCGAGTTGGAGCGGGCCATGGCAGCGGTGGAGGAGCAGGACCGCATGCTCCAGCACTCTCCCCGGGAGTTTACCCGGGCCAGGTTGCTGGAAAGCCTGCTGCCCGGCGCGGCGCCGGCGAACCAATCTGAGGAACTCCGCGAGTCGTTGGTCCGGCTGCACCAGGAGCGCTACCACCCCTCCCGGCTGATTCTGTCCGTCTCCGGCGCGGTGCTGCGGAGCCAGGTGTTGGAGCACGTGGCCCGCATTTATGGGAACCGTCCCGCGGGGAAGAAGCGGATCCGGCGGCGGGCGAAGAAACCTGAACAGAAGCCTTGGCGCCCCTCGGTAACGCGTCTGACCTACCGCCACCTGACCGGAAAGCTGCAGCAGGCTCACGTAATGCTGGGCTACAGCATTCCGGGTCTCGCACATCCCGATCACGAAGCCCTCCTGCTGCTGGCGTACCTCCTGGGTCAGGGGAAAAGCTCCTTGCTCCACCAGAAGCTGGTGCAACCGGGAACGGCGATCTGGTCGCAGGCCCGCATTGAGGCCGATTCCGGGTCGGGCCTCTTCCGGATCTCACTGGCCGGTTCCCCCGACCGGATCGACCGGGTCGAAGTCGAAACTCTGGCCGTCGTGGAGGACATCAAACGGCAGGGGATCACCCCGGGCCTCCTCAACCGGGCCAAGGCTCTCTTCGTAAAGGACTTCTACCGGGACCAGAACAGTCTTCTGCAGCGGGCAGTCCGGCAGGCCAGGATGGAGGCGGCCGGCCGCTTCTGGCAGGGACCGGAAACCATCGACCGGGTCCAGGCCATGACTCCGGCCCGGGTGCGGGAAGCGGTTTCCAAGTACTTGAAGACCGACCGGTTGGCGGTCTTGGAGTATTACCCCGCGACCGCGGAGAAACGCACATTCTCGGCGTCTTCGTTCCAGGAGATGCTGGACCTGCTGGTGCCGCCGGCGACCCTCCGGCAGCAGGATTCCCCCCTGAGGTCGGCGCGGGGCGACGATTTCGCACCGGTGCGGTTCCAGCCCCGGTTCTCGCGGCTCGAGTTCAAGTCCACGTCGATCCTGAGAGGACCTTCGGTCTACTTCCAGGAAGAGCATACGGCGCCTCTGGTTCACTTGGGGGTGTTCTTTCCCGGAGGCCGGATTCACGAGTCGGCCGGCAACGCCGGGATCACTGAGCTCATGGTCCGGAGCACACTCCGGCAGGCGGTGGAAGAAAAGGGAGAGCTCCGCTGGTACGACCTGGAGCTCATGGGCACCGACATCCAGGTGGTCAACGAACCGGACTTCTTCGGCCTCCGCTGCACCGCGCTGTCCCGCCATCTTCCCGAGCTTCTGGAATTCCTGATCGATTGGTACCGGGAGTCGGGGTTGGACAAACAGTCCCTGATCCTGGAGCGTCAACAACTGCTTGCCGAGATCCGGACCTGGCAGGATGACCACCGATCCCGGCCCCTTCGCAGAACCCGCACGCTCCTGTACGGGTCTCATCCGTATGGCCTGGACCGGCTGGGGTCGTGGGAATCGGTCTCACGGCTGGAACTGCAAAACGTGGACGAATGGCTCCGGATTCGGATGCAGGGCGTCCACCCCTGGATCTTCATCCTGGGAGATATCGAGGGGACCTCCTTCCTGGACGATTTCATTTCCCGACTGGCCAACAGCCGGTATCAGCGCCGCTGGGCGGTCCGCAAAGACGAGGAAGAGGAGCTCGAGGAGGAACCGGACCAACCCGACTTTGAACCGGCCGTCGTGGAGCATGAGGGCGAGGTGATGGTGGGATTGCCCGGACCCGCCTACGGGACCCGCGACTCCTACGTCGCCGACGTCTGGAAACATCTTCTCCTGAGTCCTCAAATCCGGGACCTGGTGCCTGCCGGAAGCCCTACGCTGTCCGACCCGGATCTCCAACTGCAGTCGACATTGAGCCGGGGCGCCCTTTTCGCCTCGGTGTCATCCGTCGAGGGTCAGGAGAAGGAGGCTCGACGCGAGTTGTTGACGTTGCTCTCCAGCCTCGCCAGGGTCCAGTTCTCCAGGAACGACATCCTGAGCGCCATCGTGGGCGCCATCACTCACCATCACGCCCTCCGCCAGGATCGGCAGAACCGGCTCCTTCAATTGGCCTTGAGAGCCTTTTCCAAGACCGACTCCCGGCCGCCACGGGGTTACGTTTCGTTGATCCGAAACGTGACGCCCAGCCACATCCGATCCTTTGCCAACCGGTACTTTCCCGAAACGGTTCAGAAAGGCGGTTGAGAAACGACGCCTCTTTGGCAAGGAGACCGGCCGGGATGAACCCGATCCTAGACGACTCGCGCCAGATCCGGCGCCGCGACACCCGGCACATGCTCGGCTACCTGGGACGGTTCGACCGTCAACTGGAGCAGGCGCTGAAGATCGGAGACCAAGTCGATTTACCGGCGTGTCCCGGCGGGGTTCGATCGGTTACGGTCAGCGGAATGGGTGGGTCGGCGGCGGCCGGCGACTTTCTGCAGGCTTATCTGGGCCGGGAACTGAAGGTCCCGTTGTGGGTGAACCGGAGCTACGGAGCTCCGGGATTTACCGGTCCCCGGACTCTTTCGTTGCTCTGCAGCTACTCGGGCAACACGGAGGAGACAGCGTCGGCCTTCCAGGCGGCCCATGCTGCTGGATCCTCCATCGTCTGCATCTCTTCGGGCGGCGCCCTGGCGCGCCTGGCCCGGGAGCATGGACACCCGTGGGCCCGGATTCCCGGCGGGCAGCCTCCCCGATCGGCTCTGGGGTACTTGTCGTTCCCCTGTCTGGCCATCCTGAGCCGCCTGTCGCTGATTCCGAGCCGCGACCGGGAACTGGAGCAATGCCTGCATTGGGTCCGGGACCGGGTCCGGGCGTACGGACCCGATCAGCCGTCCTCCGAGAACCCGGCCAAGCAGGCCGCTCAAGCCCTCCACGGGAGAGTCCCCTTCGTTTACGGCAGCCAGGACCGTTTGGAACTGGTGGCCCGCCGGTGGTGCGGGCAGTTCGCGGAAAACGGCAAGCAGCTCGCCTGCTGGAAGGCCCTTCCCGAAATGAATCACAACGAGGTCGTGGGATGGAGACACCCGGCAGGCCTGTTAGAGCGTATACTTCCTGTTTTCCTCAGGGACTCGGAGGACCACCCCCGGATCCGGCTCCGATTGGATTGGACCCGGAGGTTCCTCTCCCGGCGTTCCGGGACCACTCTGGAGGTCCGGACCGAAGGCGGCAGTTGGCTGGACCGTTTGCTGATGCTGATTCTGTTGGGCGACTACGCCAGCGTCTATCTGGGACTCCTCAACGGTGAGGATCCCAGTCCGGTGACGGCCATCGACGAGCTCAAGACCGAGCTGTCGGGAACCCCGGAAACAAGTTAGCGCATACCGGAGACTCGATGAACCCAGAGCTGTTTCGAGAATACGACATCCGGGGAATCGCCGACACCGATCTGGCGGACGATTCGGTGGAAACGCTGGGCCGCGGCCTGGGAACCTATTTTGTCCGGCACGGCGCCGCTCGAGTCACGTTGGGAAGAGACGTCCGCCTGAGCTCCACACGGCTTCGGGACGCCCTGGCCCGCGGTCTGACACGAACCGGCCTGACCGTGATCGACATCGGGGTCTGCCCGACTCCCCTGCTCTACTACTCCCTGCACCGTCTGAAGCCGGAGGCGGGCGTGATGATCACGGGGAGTCACAACCCACCCGAGTACAACGGATTCAAGGTCGCCCTGGGAACCGGCACCATCTACGGCGCCGAGATCCAGAAGGTCCGGAAGATCATCGAAGCGGCCGACTTCGCTTCCGGCGGCGGAGAATTGGAATCGGCCTCCCTGATGGAGGATTACCGCCGGCACATCGGGGAGCGGATCCCGCCCTTGGGGAAGAGATTGAAGGTCGTCGTCGACTCGGGCAACGGGACCGCGGGCCTGGTGGCGCCCGCCGTCTATTCCGACCTGGGGTGCGAGGTCCACGAGCTCTATTCGGAGCCGGACGGCCGATTCCCCAACCACCACCCCGATCCCACCCTCGTGGAGAACCTTGAAGACCTGATCCAGGCTGTCCGCTCGAGTGAGGCCGATCTGGGGATCTCCTTCGACGGCGACACGGACCGGATCGGCGTCGTGGATGACGCGGGCGGGATTCTCTGGGGAGACCAGTTGATGATGATCTATGCCCGCGAGATCCTGGAGCGGCGGCCCGGCACCACGTTCGTGGCCGAAGTGAAGTGCTCCAAGAGCTTGTACCAGGATATCGAGGCCCGCGGCGGACGGGCCGTCATGTGGAAGGCGGGCCACTCCCTCATCAAGGCCAAGATGAAGGAGGAAGGGGCCGTTCTGGGCGGTGAGATGAGCGGACACATGTTCTTCGCCGACCGCTACTTCGGCTACGACGACGCCATCTACGCAGGCGCCAGGCTCCTGGAGATCCTCGCCGACAGCGGGCGCCGGCTGTCGCAACTGCTGGAGGACGTCCCACCGACTTTCAGCACGCCCGAGATCCGGATGGACTGTCCCGAGGACCTCAAGTTCCGAATCGTCAGCCTCGCCCAGTCGTACTTCTCCAACAACTACGAGACGGTGGACGTTGACGGTGTGCGAATCGTCTTTCCGGACGGTTGGGGCCTGGTGCGGGCCTCCAATACCCAGCCCGTTCTGGTGCTTCGTTTCGAGGCGGACTCGCCCGAAAGACTGGAGGAGATCCAGAGTCTGGTCCGGGGAAAGCTGGAGGAACTCAGCGGTGGGATCCACGCGAGCTGAGACGGCGGGGGCCGTCATGATCGCGGCTTCCAAGTTCCAGTCCTACGGCAACGACTACCTGGTGATCCCGGAAAGCGATCTGACCCGCCGGAGAGCGGCCCCATTGACCCGGGCCATCTGCCGGCGCCACTTCGGGATCGGCGGCGACGGGTGCGTCTTCGTCGAGCCGGTGAAGGACGACCGCTTCCGGATCCGGATCTTCAACCCGGACGGCAGCGAGGCGGCCATGTCGGGAAACGGATGCCGCTGCGCCGGCGCCTACGTCCACCACCGGGGTTTGTCCCTGAAGGCGGACCTGGTTCTCGAAACCCTTTCCGGGCAAAAGATCCATCACCTGCTGGACCGCGGCGAGTCTTCCTGGCGCTACCGTTCCTCGCTGGGACGACCCTCCTTCGTTCCGGAGGAGATTCCGATTCGGCTGGAAGGGGAGTTGTCCCAGGTCGTGGACCACTCGCTGCCGGTGGAAAACGCAACCGTGACCGTAACGGCCCTGTCGGTGGGAAATCCCCAGTGCGTGGTCTTTGTCTCAAATCTGCCTGAGGATGCCGAATTCCGGCGCCTGGGGCCGGCACTCGAGGCGCATGCCGCCTTTCCCGAGCGGACCAACGTGAGCTTCGTACAGGTCACGGGTCCCCGGCGCCTCCAGGCGCGGATCTGGGAGAGGGGCGTCGGACCGACCCATTCCTCCGGAACGGGTTGCAGCGGAGCCGCCGTGGCCGCCATCCACACCGGAAGGGTCGGATCTCCCGCACGGGTCGGAACCGAGACCGGGGAGCAGGAGGTGGAGTGGCAACCGGGAGCAGAAGTGCACTTGACGGGAGGGGTCGAATTCGTCGGAGACGTCCGCTACCACTGGAGGGAACATGACGGGGAATGAGCTGTTGAAGGCCTTCGAAGAGGAGCGGGACTCCACGGTAGAGCTGCTCCGGAAGCTGGTGGAGATGGAGAGTCCCACCACCGACAAACCGCTGGTGGACGAGCTGGCGTTTTTTCTCGCCGACCATGCGCGGGGCTGCGGCCTGGAGCCGCGGATCGTTCCCAGAAAAGACGTGGGCGATATCGTCTGGACCGAATGGGGAGAGGGAGGCGAAGGCCGGATCCTGGTGCTCTGCCACCTGGACACGGTCTGGCCTCAAGGGAGCCTGGAGCGAATGCCCTTCCGGATCGAGGACGGACGCATTCATGGTCCCGGGATCTTCGACATGAAGGCCGGAGTAACGGCCACATTGAAGATCCAGGAATTCATTGCACGAGGATGGATCCGGCCCCGACGGAAGGTGCGGTTCCTCTACACCACCGACGAAGAGACGGGCAGCGACGCCAGCGTGGAACTGATCGAGGAGTTCAGCCGCGAGAGCGACCTGGCGCTGGTGACCGAGCCGCCCCTGCCCGGAGGCGTCCTGAAGACGTTTCGAAAGGGAGCCGGGATGGCGGCCATGAAGATCCATGGCCGCTCCGCCCACGCGGGCGTGGAGCCGGAGCGGGGGGTGAACGCCGTCCGGGAGTTGGGCCACCAGATCGAAGCGATTCACGGACTCGCCTCCAGCTCTTTGGAGACCTCGGTCCACGTGACCATGGCGGAAGGGGGCACCCGGGACAACGTGATACCCGAGTTCGCCAAAGCCACCATCGATTTTCGGTTCCGGACCGTGGAGGAGGGCCACCGGGTGGAGGACGGGCTGCATGCGCTGAAACCGAGGCATCCGGAAATCCGGCTGGAGGTCACGGGAGGGATCAACCGGCCGCCCATGATCAAGGGCGACGGCGGGCAGCAACTCTTCGACCGGGCGCGAGAGATCGGGGCCGAGTTGGGCCTGGATCTGGAAGAGGGTGAGACCGGAGGGGGAAGCGACGGCAGCTTCAGCGCCGCCCTGGGAGTCCCCACCCTGGACGGTCTGGGAGTGAACGGAGACGGAGCCCACGCCCTTCACGAGCACATCGAGCTGGACGCCCTGCCCGTCCGAGTGGCGCTGCTGGCCCGTCTCGTCGAGAAGCTGTAGCGGGGAACTTCGGAGACGCAATCTGTGTGGAAAGGCTGGCATTTCCATTCAAAGAGAAACAGCGACGTTAGAGTACATCGACGGCGTTTACGCAAACTGGCAAACGGAGGTTCACGGGCGTGCGCCTCGGCCGACAGGATGGTCGGTTCGGTCTCGACGTGTGCCGGACGTTGTCGGCGGAAGAGCCCGGTAAACCGATTACAGGATTCGTCGGCCGCGCTGGCTCACCAGAATGAAGACGACTCGTTACTTCCGGGAACAGGTGCTACGCAAGCGTCCTTACATCGATCCTCTATGGTGTGTCGGTATCGTCGCCGCACCAATTCGACGCCAGAGGCAACCAGACGGCCGTATCCGCTTCTGGGGAAAAGTCATCCGTCCAGACGGAGGGCCTTCGCGTATACTTCGAGTTGTCACCCTGGAAGACGGAGAGACGATTCACAACCCGTTTTTCGATCGCGGTTTTCGAGAGGAAGAGTCATGAAACTGCACTACTATCCCGAAACCGACAGCCTTTACGTAGAGTTCAAACCTGTACCGGGTACCGAGACCCGGGAAGTCGCCGGCGGACTCAACGTCGATCTCGATGCGAATGGCGATGTTGTCGGTTTCGACATTGACCATGCTTCCACGCGCCTTGACCTGTCGACGTTGGAGACGGAAGCTCTCCCTATCCGCGCTTACAAGGCCTGTTGACCCTTATTCACGATATTGAACCCAAACGGGTAGTCCTGGTGACAGTTCCACGGATGGAAGGAAACTCGAAAAACGTCGGGGCACTCCGTCCACTCGACCGATTACAGACCTCGCTGCGCGAGCGCAACGCCGTTTTCAGACGGTGGGAGTGAGATCTGAAGGCCGAGCGGCACTCGGCTGATCGACGATTCTCTTCGAAGCGCCGAGGCACCGGTGAACCGGACGCGGATCAGGGTCCCTCGCGACTGTCGTAACGCTCCAGCATCTTCGGCAGATCTGCCAGCGGCGCCACCTCGGCGTCTCGCCGGAACTGACCTTCAACGCCTCCATAGACCACCGCCTTGTTGGAAATCCGCGGCAGCACCTTGGCGACCCTCTTGAGCGCCCGGAAATAGTCGGATGCGATCGTGGCGCCGGCTTTGACCTCGATGGCGCCGATGCCTTCTCCAGTCTCGTAGAGGAGATCGCATTCCAGACCACTCTTGTCGCGGAAGAAGGACAGGTTGGAACGGCGACCCCGGTTGAAGCGATACTTGAGAGCTTCCGCTACCACGGCGTTCTCGAAGAGCGCTCCCCGCAGGGGGTGGGTGGCGACCTGCCCGGCGTGCTCGATGCCGATGAGATAGCTCGCCAGCCCCACGTCGTAGAAGTAGAGCTTGGGCGACTTGACCAGACGCTTGCGAATGTTTGCATGGAACGGCGGCAGCCGAAACACGATATAGCTGGCTTCCAGAAGCGCGAGCCAGTGTCGCGCCGTGGTATGAGAGACGCCTGTGTCGGCGCCCAGCGCGGCCAGATTGACGAGCTGCCCGACGCGCCCGGCGCACAGACGAACGAATCGCCGAAAACCCGGCAGGTTGCGGATCTCCCCGATCCGCCGCACGTCGCGCTCGACATAGGTTTCGAAGTAGTCGCCGAGCGCTTGCCGAGGTTCCAGTTTCCGGTCGTGAATCCTGGGATAGAAGCCGGAGTACAGAATCTCGTCGATCACATTGCTGGCGCCGGTTTCCTCCCGCTCGGCGAGGGAAAAAGGGAGCAGACGGAGCAGAGCCGTCCGTCCCGCCAGCGACTGGCTAATGGATTCGGAAATCCTGAGCTGTTCGCTTCCGGTCAGTACGAAGAGACTGTTCCGGCCCTCCTCATCGGCCAGCACCTGAAGATAAGACGGGAGATCGGGGACGCGTTGGATCTCATCCAGGATGGCTCCGGTCCCGAGCCGCGAGAGGAAACCTCGAGGATCGGATTCGGCAAAATCTCGCTGGTCCGGGGCTTCCAGATTCACATATTTCAACTCGGGAAACGCCATCCGGCAAAGTGTCGTCTTGCCGGATTGACGTGGCCCGGTCAGGGTGACAAAGGGATACTGCTGGAAGAGCCTGATCAGAACGGGCGTTATTTCGCGCCGGATCATGATGGCGAATGTATCAGAAATACGGACAACATGAAATTAGTAAATTTATTTTGTCTACTATTGAATGGCTCTCCCTAGTCTCATCTGCGCTTCGCGCGCGTGGACTTGCCCTTCCTCCGGCAGCCGGGTGAACGGAATGAAACGGGGTTCCCGCTCGTAAACCCAAGGGTTCTCAAAATCGTCCAAATCTGCTGAAATCGGTGCCGATGTCAGCCTCCGGCACCTTCCCGATGAAGAACTCGCTGTCGACAACATGGCTGGGCCTGCTTCTCCTGTCGGGAGGCCCTGGATTCGCCGGCGAACCTCCCAAGCCGACGTTGGAGATGTTCCAGTCTGAAGACGCAACCTGCTACGACCGTTCGGTACAACCCCAGACCTCGGTCGTGGATACCCACGTGCATTTCCGGCCCTTCGGCGGTCCGGCGATTCCTTTCCGGGAGGTGATCTCCTACCTTGAACGGACGGGAGTCCTTTTCGTCAACATGTACGGGATCGGCCAGAGGCTTCCGGTGGGTTCACCATGCACCTACTACCTGGATTGTCCGGGCACGCCGGTCCGGCCCAGTTTGACGAACGATTTTGACAATGCAGCCGACTTCGTCCGTCAGGCGCCCGACGGCGTCCACATCACGCTGTCCATGACCTTCCCGGACCTGTCCCGGCCCGAATCGATCCTTCCCGGCATGCAGCTCCTGGATCGGGAGCACCCCGGCGCCTTCAACTGGATGGGGGAAGTGAACCTGGTGAAACAGGCATTGTTCAACAACGGTCACCGACCGGTTCCGCCGGCCAAGATCCCGGAGTGGGCCGCCTTCATGGCGATTCTGCGGGAACGGGGCATCCCTCTGGCGATTCACGCGGATCTGGGGAACGACGAGGATCCCACTCGATACCTGGCGTTGATCCAGAGGATGCTGCGCCTCTACCCCGACAACAAGATCATCTGGTTGCACATGGGATTGTCCAAGGAACTCGTGAACATGGACTCGGGACAGCACATCCGGATCATGGAGACGCTGTTGGACCGCTACCCCAACTTGATTGTGGACCTCTCCTGGCGCGTGGTCGACGACCACTACTTCTCCAAACCTGAGAAGAGGGCCGCGTATGTCTCGTTCTTGAACCGGTATTCGGAGCGGATGCTGCCGGGAACCGACTTCCTGGCTTCAGCGGACAAGGATTTCGATGTCTACCGGACGGAGTTGGAGATCACCAGCCGGATATTCCGCTACTTGAGTGACGAGGCCTTTCGAAACATCGCCCTGGGTCAGAACTACTTCCGGCTGCTGGGCCTGGATTTCGTGGCCCCGCAGATTTGCGGACGTCAGCGCCCCTGACCTCGACGCCGTCCGCAGAGCCGATACTGGAGCCTGATGCCAACGCCGGAATTCCAGATCTTCGGGACGCCTCACCTCATCGTGATGGCGCTGACCCTGGCCGTGCCGATTCTGATGATCGCGGCGGTACGAAAGACGGCCTCGAAAACGGTGGCCGACGCCGGCGCCTGGCTCCTGGCCGGCACCCTGCTGGTCAACGAAACGATCCACTGGGGCTACCGGCTGAATGCCGTCGGCTGGAGCCGGTTCGTGCAGGATCACCTGCCGCTTCACGTCTGCGGATTAACAATTATCCTGACGGCCGCGGTTCTGATCTTCCGCCGCCAGAGAATTTACGAAATCGTCTATTTCTGGGGCCTGGCGGGATCCACAAACGCCGTCATCACCCCGGGGGACCTGGAAGCTGGGTTCCCCGACTATCGCTTCTTCCAGTACTTCATCGCCCACTCGGGCATCGTGGCGGGAGTCCTGTACGCCACTCTGGGCCTCAAGATGCGGCCGACGCTGGGCGGGCTGTTCCGAGCGTTCGTTGCACTCAACGTTCTCGCGGTCGTGCTCGGCGTCTTGAACTTCCTGTTGGGATCCAACTACATGTTTCTCTGCCGGCCCCCGGCCGGCACCGAGTCGCCCTTCTTCTTCGCCGGATGGCCCTGGTACATCCCCATCATCGACTTGGTCGCGCTGGTGATGTTCTTCGTCGTCTTTTCTCCCTTTGTGGTGGCCCGCTGGAGGGCATCGCGAACTTCAATCGGTCCGGAGTGAGAGTGTCACCATCCAAGCGTCAGTATCAGATACGTGTCCACAGACAAATTCGGTCAGGGAAGCGATGCGGGGTCAACCGGCCGCGGTCTGGAAGGCCCGGGCGCGGTAGAGGAAGTCCACCAGGTTCCCCTCGTGGGGTTGGAGCCAGTTGAGGCGGATGGTGGGGATGGGGCCCAGGTTGAGGCGGTCGATGTGGGGACAGTCCATGAGCTTCTGGCGAAAGGCGGGATCTTCCGTGATGCCGGTCACCACCAGGCTGTCTCCGATACGGTCCAGCATCTGGCTCTGGGGGCATTCCACCACGCTGGCGAAGGGGAACATGTACTCCGTATTGGCCAGCGTGGCTTCGGGAGACGGGGAATGGATCACCGTGGGCCGCAAGTAGGAGCATCGCTCACGGGAAATCAGGCGGTCGCCGTCGCGGTACCGGGCCGTCACATCCTCGATCCCGGGCTCTTGAAGTCCCTGTTCGATCCCCGAATCGATGGCTTCTCCCTGGCCCTTCACCGTGAAAGCAGCCAGTTGGGAATCGGGGTCCCTGGGATCCTTGGGCGCAATGGGTCCCAGACGCTGAGCCAGCGCGTCGGCGATTTCCCGCCCGTGGCGCGAGACCCAGATGCCGGAACAACTGATGCAACTGCGGCCGCTGTTGATCAGGACGCTGTCCACCATGAGGTCCAGATGGCGTTCCCAGTCGTCGACCTGGTCGTCTCCCAGCAGGATCTTGCTGAATCCGGGCCCGTGCACCTGGACCCGTGGATTGTTGCCGTATTGCTCGATGGTCGGGGTTCCGCCGAAGATGAGATTCCGCGTGCAGTGCTGGAGCACGGCCGCACCCACATCCCCCAACCCCGGATAGAGGGAGACGGCGTTTCGGGGGATGCCCGCCTGGAAGAAGGCCTCGCTCATCCGGTATGGGGTCCACGGCTCCTGGGGCCCCGGCTTGAGGACCAGTCCGATCTGGAGCGGAATGACGGGGAGCCAGAGACCGTGGACTCCGGGTGAGTTGGAAGGGAGCACCATGCCCAGCACCGGGGTCGTGGCCTGAAAGCTCCGGACGACACCGTTTTCCTCGCCGTAACCCGCGGTCAATATGGACAGATCGAGGCCCCGGGTCAGCGCGTCCAGAATCTGCTCCATCGAGGTCAGGACGTAGTGAAGCTTCTCCATGTTCTGGCGGCACATGTGCTCGGGCAATCCCGTGGTTGCCGACTGGTACCGCACGAACTCGCCGGGGGTCTGGCTTCCGTCGCCGGCCGGGAGCTCGGCGGACATGAACAGGTCCGCCGCCTCAGATACCCGGCGGATCAGTTCCCGGATCGGGATCTCCCGGAGCGCGTCCCGAGCCCGCTGCCCTCTTCGCATGTCCCGGGCGATCATCCCGCCGATGGCCTGGCTGACTTCCGCCAGCGGCTCACCGCTGATGAAATGCACCACCTGGTCCACGTCCAGGCTCTTATAGGGCTTGCCCCAGCGAAGAACGGGAAAATGAATCACCGAATCCCTCCCGGATTTTGATTTCCCAGTCTACTACGGTCCGATTTGATTTGGCGCCGATGATAGAGAGCGCAAATGCCTAGTAGACTCCCACCGTCGTGGTGGCGGCAAAGCGGTGAAACGGTCGAACGCCGCTCACGCCGTCCCAGGGGTATTGCGCACAGGGGGGCTCCCGCTCCCCTTCGTCCCGCTCCAGGAATTGGGGAATGAACAGCTCGGGGGTCAAGGTGGTCAACAGGACCCGGCCCGTCTCGCCGTAACCGACGACCTTCTCCGTGTCGTCGAAGTCCACGACCCGCAACACCGCCCTGGGCTGCGGCGCATAGTAGGTGATCTTGTAGTTCTCCGCCGGGTCGAAGGCCTTGGAGGCGGCCAGTCCCATGAGGGAGTTTCCGTACGTCGGCGTCATGTAGACGCCGTCCAGGAGCTCCTCCACGGCGAATCGGTACCACTGGGGCGTAAACTCCGTCCCGCCGGAGAAGATCCCGGTGATTCCGGTTTCGCGCAAACTGGTCCCCTGATCCTCCAGCCTGTCGCACAGCGCTTCCAGCAGCTTGGGAGTGGTGAACAGGCAGCGGATCTCGTGGCCGGCGGAAAGAAGGGTCATGGCCTGGTCGATCACATGCTCCTGGTAGGCCTTCAGGTGATCCGTCCACCCCTTCTTGATGAGCTTGATGACCCAGCGGGGGTCCAGGTCCACGCAAAAGCAGATTCCGCCGCGATGATGGGCCAGGTGCTCCACGGCCAGGCGCAGTCGGCGCGGGCCTGACGGGCCCAACATGAGCCAGTTGGAATTCAGGGGGAAATGCTCCGGCGGCAGCGTCTCCGAGAAAAGTTCGTAGTCCACCCGGAAGTCCCGCACGTTGACCCGGCTCTTGGGGGTCCCGGTGGTCCCTCCGGTTTCGAAGACGAAGACGGGATCCTGGGCATAGGCCCGGGGGACCCAGCGGCGTACCGGCCCGCCCCTCAGCCAATCGTCGTCGAACAGGCCGAAGCGGGAGAGGTCGTCCAGGCCCTTGACCTCCTGGCGAGGATCCCAGTCCGCCTTGCCGGCCCAGTCGAGCCAGAAGGGGCACCCCGTCTCGGGGTCGAAATGCCACTGGACCATGGCCCGGACGTGAGCGTCCAATTCGTCACGCCGGGACCTGGCCTGATCCTGCAGGGGCTCGGAACTCATGAGGGCGCAGTCTATCCCGGCCTCGAAGAGGGGGTCAAGAAACCCGCCGAGGCTCGATAAACGCCTTAGAACGCGGGGGCTTTCACGCCCTCGACGGCGACGTTCACACAAGCCGGGAGGCCGGAATCGAGAGCTCGTTCCAACGCCGGTTCCAACTGGTCCGGTTCCGGCACCCACTCCCCGTGGCCGCCCAGGGCTTCTACCGCCTGGTCGTATCGAGTCGGGAGAAGCTCGCAGGCCACGGTCCGCTCGGGCCCGTAGTGGTCCAGTTGCAACTGGTATTCCGCATTCCAGCGAGCATCGTTGCCGACGATGGCCACGACGGGGAGCCGGTAACGCAGGGCCGTATCGAATTCCAGGGCGTGATATCCGAAGGTCCCGTCTCCCAGGAAGGCGAAGACCGGTTGTCCGGGCCGGGCCAACCGGCCAGCGAGCGCCATGGGGATCGCGCTTCCGATGGCGCCCGACGGCCCGTTGATCAGGTTCACTCGGGAGTCCAGTCCGGCCTGTGCCCACTGACCGAACTCCCCTCCATCGCTCACCACCACGGCGGTGTCGGTCAGGAACGGACGGAGGCCTTCGCAGACGCGGAGAGGATGGATCGGACTCTGCGCGCCACCCCGCCAATCTTCCCACTCGGCAGGCGTTTCGGAACGGGCCGACTCGACGGCGCGGCGCCACGAATCGAAAGCGGAGCCGTTTCCGCGCCACCGGCGAGCCAGTTGCAGCGCTGCCGTGGCCGGATCGGCCCCCAGGCTCAGCACGGTTTTCGGGTGATCCGGAGCCGGGTGCCCCGGCGCGGCGATTTGGACGAACCTGCAATCGGCTGCGAAGGGAGACCCTCCGAAACGGAGGGCGAAATCCAGGTCCTTCCCCAGCAGCACCACCAGGTCGGCGCGGCCGAACAACCGGGACGCCCCGTAGAGTCGAGGGTCGTTGACGCCCCGGGGACTCTCCATCTTGAGGGCCGGGGCGCCGCAGGCGCGGGCGAGTTCCCTCACCGTTTGCCACCGAAGCGGCCGCGACATGGCAGCGCCGGCCAGCAGGAGAGGCCGCCGAGCTCCGGCCAGAAGGCGCAGGACCTGCTCAGCGTCTTCCTGCGCAATGGATTCCGGCGGGTTCCGCTTCCGGGGAGGCCTGTCAGCCGCTTCCGCTGTTGCGGCCAGGACGTCGCTGGGAATGCTGAGGTGAACCGGGCCCGGCCTCCCCGAGCTGGCCAGAGCCAAAGCCTCGTCCAGGGCGGCCGCCGCCCGTTCCGGGCCATCGACCCGCCAAGAGGCCTTGGTCACGGGAGCCGCGATTGCCACCTGGTCCATCTCCTGGAAGGCTCCCTTCCCCAATTGGCTTAAGGGCGAGTGTCCACTGATGAGGACCAGAGGCGACTCGGCCTGGAGCGCCACGTAGAGGGCGCCGATAGAGTTGCAGTGGCCTGGTCCCGCTGTCACCACAGCGACCCCAGCAGTTTCCTGCAACCGGCCCCAGGCATCGGCCATGTGCACGGCGGCTGCCTCGTGGCGGGTGTGGATCAGTTTCAGATCCCGGCCGATGGTGGCGTCGTAGAGGGAGAGGATCTGGTTCCCTGACAGGGTGAAGAGATGGCGCACCCCACGTTCCAACAGGCAGTCGACCAGGTTCCCGGCAGCGGTTTGAGACATGTCGTGGATTCTTTTCCAGCGGCGGGTCGGCTACAATCCCAGCATTCGAACAGGAGCCGAAACCCATGCCCATAGTAGAACACCGCAGCCTGCCCGAGAAGCCGTGGAGACCCAACTACCGGAGCTATGACATCACCCGCGACGGTGATGGAACCACCACCAGCAGCGTATCCTGGGCTCTGGTGGGAACAGGTGCGGGGGCGCCGCTGCACTTTCACGAGGCCGAGGAGTTCATTGTGGTTCAGGAGGGGACCCTGGAGTTTCGCCTGGGTTCGGAGACGCATCGCGTCGGTCCCGAACATACGGTGGTCGTACCCGCACGCACCCCCCACGGATTCATCAACCCCGGTCCCGGCACGGCCCGGATCCTCGCCTTCTTCCCGGTCAAGGACCCCTTCCTGGGGACCACCTATCTGGAAGGAGACCCGCCAGCGTCCCATCGAGGCCGATCCAGGGTCCGACATGATTCTCCCGGAGGTGGATCTTGAACGCTCGGCCGCGGTCGAGAGAAATGAATTGGAGAGAAGAAATGATGAGCAGGAGCAGAGTCCTTCTGGCACTGACGTTCTGGGCGCCGCTGGCCCTTCCCATGTCGGCGGCGGAACTGGCGGCCGCCGACTGGCCCCAATGGCGTGGTCCGGCCCGCGACGGAATCTCCCGGGAGCAGGGGATCATCACCGCGTGGTCCCAGCCCGGTCCTCCCCTGGTCTGGAAAGTGGAAGGGGGCGAGGGCTTTTCCTCCATCTCCGTCTCCCAGGGACGCCTCTACACCATGGTCGACCGGGACGACGAGGAGTGGGTCGTGTGCCTGGACACGGGCACCGGACTGGAACTCTGGAAGGCGCTCTCGGCGGCTTCGTACAAGGAATACCAAGGGGGCAACGGCGCCCGCTCGACACCCACCGTCGACGGCCCGCGAGTCTATGCCCTGGGGGCGACGGGAACCTTGCTCTGCCTGGACAAGCGCTCGGGAAGGGTGATCTGGAAACGGGAGATCCTGGAGGAGATGGGTGCGGAGAACCTGATCTGGGGCGTTTCCACCTCTCCCCTGGTGGAAGAGAACATGCTCCTGGTGAACGTGGGAGCTCCCGGAGCCTCCGTCGTTGCCTTCGACAAAGAGTCGGGGAAGGTGATCTGGAAGGCGCTGGACGAGGTGGCCAGCTATTCCTCCCCCATCGCCATCACGGTCGGCGGAATCCGGGAAGTCGTCTTCTTCGGAGGACGCGCCATCATGGGCCTGTCACCGGGAGACGGGAAGCTCCATTGGAAGCATGAGTGGCGGACCACGTCGGACATGAACATCGCCACGCCGATTTTCGCCAATCCGTACCTGTTCATCTCCTCCGGACGCGGAACCGGAAGCGGCCTCCTGCGTCTGACCCCGAAAGGCGACAGCGTGGAGTCCAAGTTCGTCTGGACCACGGAGATCATGCAGAACCACTACAACGGGTGCGTGCTGGTGGGAGAATACCTTTACGGGTTCGACAACTCGGTCCTCAAGTGCATGCGGCTGACGGACGGGGAGGTCCTCTGGGCCCATCGGAGCGTGGGCAAAGGTTCCCTGATCGCGGCGCAGGGCCACCTCATCGTCCTGGGGGAACAGGGCCACATCGCCATGGTTCAGGCCACACCGGAAGGGTACCGGCAGACGGGCATGAAAAAGATTCTCCAGCACCGCGCCTGGACTCCGCCGGCGTTGGCCGGGGGACGGCTCTACGCCCGCGACCATCACCACATCGCCTGCCTGGACCTGAGGAAGCGGCGCTGACGTGATTCGGCCCGAGTCGGACCCGCACGTCTATCCCTCCCCGCCGTCGCTGCTGCAGCGTCCGACCCTCTCCTCGCTCTGGGTCTTCGTGGGCCCCGGCGTCATCATCGCCTCGGTGACCATCGCCAGCGGCGAGCTGGTCTTCGCCTCCCGGAGCGGCGCCATCTTCGGCTATGGAATGCTCTGGTGCTTTCTCTACGCCGGCATCTTCAAGGGGATCCAGGTCTACACCGCCTCCCGGCACATCGTCCTGACCGGAGAGCATCCCATGACCACCTGGTGCTCCATGCCGGTGGTGGGAATGGCGTTTCCGCTGCTCATCGTCCTCCCCGCGGTCATGCTCATGCTGGTGGGGTTCTCGGCCCTTCCCGAGATCCTGGCGACCTTCATTCATCGGCTCATGGGAGGAGCCGTGGAGGGGGCAGGCATCGGCCCCTGGCAACACCTGGAATTCTGGCTCAATGTCTGGGCCACGGTGGTCCTGACCGCCTGCCTGATCCTGGCGCTGATCTCCACCTACGACATCGTGGAGCGCCTCTCCACCGTGATCCTGGGGATCATGGTGCTGTGCATCGCTTCGGCTGTGGTGATCCTGGGGCCCAACATTCCTGACCTGTTCCAAGGGCTCTTTCTCCCTCGGGTCAGCGACTACCAGCCCTGGGTCCTGGAGAAATATTCCCAGACATTCTCCGGACGCAGTCCCTGGCTGGAGGTCTTGCTCTACATCGGTGCGGTGGGAGGAGGCAGCCAGGACTACGTGGGGTACATCGGCTTCCTTCGGGAGAAGAAATGGGGACTGGCGGGGATTCGTGTCGCCGGCAGCCGGGAACTGGCCGAGGCGGCTCGGAACTCCGCCTCGGAGGTGGTCGAGCGGGCCCGTATCTGGACCCGGGCTCCTCTGCTGGACACCACCCTCTCCTTCACCTTCGTCATCCTGGTGACCTTGCTCTTCGCCATCCTGGGATCCATGGTGCTGAACCCGAACCGGGCGATTCCCGACGGGAGCGAGTTCCTGACCGTGCAGGAGTCCTTCCTGACCACCCTGCATCCCCAACTCAAGTGGCTCTACCGGGTGGGCGTCTTCCTGGCCTTCATCGGGACCCTCTACGGGGCTTTCGAGGTCTACTCCCGCGTCATCTCCGAAGGAGTGCGCAGCATCTTTCCCCGTTTCGTGGAGCGCCCCTTTTTCAAGTCCCTGAGAACGGTGACCATCATCTACTGCTTTCTGGGCGGATTGCTGCTGGTCTGGCTCCCCAAGGAGATCGCCGGCGACGTGCTCGGGCGCGTCACCTTCACGGGAGTGATCAGCGGCGGAATTGCCGCCTGCGGACTCTGGTGCTTCGCCATGATCTGGGCCGACCGCTACCGGCTGCCGCCCCCGCTGCGCATGAGCTGGAAGCTCCGGCTGGCCACCGCCGTTGCCGGCGCCGTCATGTTCTCCCTGGGAGTCCGTGTCATCGTCTCCTACTTTCAAGGAAATTGAATGAAGCTGAAACAGTACGAAATCCACAGAGTCCATCTCCCGCTGCCCCACCCCATCGGCGATTCCCAGGTCCGCTTCGTGGATCACCGGGGAACGATTCTGGAGTTGGAGACCGACACCGGCCTGCGGGGAGTCGGTTTTCAGGTCCAGCAGGGGATGCCTACGGCCGCCCTGAAGGAACTGAAGGAACAATTCGAGTTCCAGACCTGGCCTGGCCTCCTGGGAGCGAACCCCTTCACCCTTGCCAATCGCATCGAGCGGCCCCGGGGCGGAAACGTCGGCGCCTCTCCCTTCGCCCTCGTTGTGGAGACGGCGCTCTGGGACCTGATGGCCAAGCACCTGGATCTCCCCCTGTACCGGCTGCTGGGAGGGACCCGGACCCGGGTTCGGGCCTACGGGAGCACCCTGGACTTCCATCTGACGGACGACGAGTTCCGGGCCAAGCTGATCCGGTTCCGGGAGCAGGGATTCAAGGCCATGAAGATCAAGGTGGGCCACCCCGACGTGGAGTGGGACCTGGCCCGGATGGCCATCGCCCGCCAGGTGATGGGGCCCGAACCGGACCTCATGATCGATTCCAACGAGGCCTGGTCACCCAAGGAGGCCCTGTTGCGGCTTCACCGCTACCGCGACGAGGGGTTCGAGATCTACTGGATGGAGGACCCCATCGACCGCAACGATCTGGACGGCTACCGGATGCTCTGTGCCGAGATTCCCTTCACCCGGATCAACACCGGGGAATACCTGGGCTTCTCCGGGAAGCGGCGCCTGCTGGAGGCCGCCGCCGTGGACGTGCTGAACGTGCATACGTCCATCTCCGAATCGCGGACGGCCGCCCGGCTGGCGGGCGACTACGGGATTCCCGTCGCCCTGGGAAACACTCCGCTGGAGACCGGGGTCCACGCGGCCGTTAGTTTTCCCGAGTGCCTCTACATGGAGTTCTCCGATCTGATGTGGAACGTCCTGGCCCAGGAGCCGATCCGCTTCGAAGACGGCCATGCCATCGCGCCCGATCGGCCGGGCCACGGCCTGGAGCTCGACCGGGATGCTCTGGCCCACTACTCGGTCCCGGGCTAGATTCCGGCCCGCCGGGGGACCCTGCCAGAGGGGGACAGGTGCCTCGATTTCAACCTGAAGCTCTGAGCCGAATCCTGCAACGCATCCTGGTAGCGGCGGGGGCGACTCCGGCGGAGGCCGAAACCGTTGCCTCGCTGGGGATCGACGCCCATCTGTCGGGCCACGATTCTCACGGCACACTTTCTCTATTGGGCTACGTGAACAAGGTCTCCAATGGAGAGATCGTCCCCGGGGCGCAGGTGGAGGTGATTCGGGAGACCGCCTCGACACTGGTCCTGGACGGGAACTGGGGCTTCGGACACGTGGTGGTCCGGGAGGCCACGCTCCGAGGCATCCGGAAGGCTCGGAAAGCCGGCACCTGCGTGGTCAGCGTGCGCCACTGCAACCATCTGGGCCGCCTCAGCGACTACCTGAGAATGGTCACCGGCGAGGGCATGGCGGCAATCATGATGGCCAACGCCCACGGTCAGCGCGGGTTGGCCGCAGCCTTCGGCGGGATCGATCCCCGCCTCTCCACCAATCCCATGGGGGTCGGCGTGCCCACGGGCGGGACACCGCTGATCCTGGACATGACCACCACCGTCGCCGCCGGCGGAAAGGTAGCTCTGGCGCATAATCTGGGGGAACCGGTTCCCGACGGCTGGCTCATCGACAGCCGCGGGCGCGCCACCAACGATCCGGGCGTGATCCTGGAAGACCCTCCCGGTTCCCTGCTTCCCCTGGGGGGGCCGGCGGGATACAAGGGATTCGGCCTCGGGCTCGCGGTAGAGGCTCTGGCCGGAGCCCTGAGCGGCGCCGGCTGCACCGACTGGGACCGGATCCGGGGAGGGAACGCCGTCTTTCTCAACGTCATCAACGTGGCCAGCTTCGCCCGCCCGGAGAAATTTCACGCCCAAATGCAGGGGTTCCTGGAACGAATCAAGGCGTCCCCCAGGGCTCCCGGATTCGACGAGATTCGGATTCCGGGGGAGCGGGAAGCCAGGGAGCGGCAAAGGCGGAGACGGGAAGGCATCGTCCTTCCAGAGGCCACCTGGCGCGAAGTTCTGGCAGTGGCCGATGATCTGGGCCTGGACCTGGAAAACCATGAGGATGAATCGCCATGACACAAGAGACGGAACAAATCGTCCGGCAAGCGCTCATGCACCTGGATCTGCAGGGCTTTTACGTCTTGGAGGACGTCATTCCCGCGGACCGGGTCGGAGGGATCTGCCGACACGTGGAGGAGACGGTAGCCCGGCACGGAACCGGAGAGAACATCCAGGGACTGGGCAGCCGAAAGGGACTCCTTGCCTTCGACCAGTCGTTCGCGCCCTACCTGGCCGACCCGCGCCTCCTGGGGGTGGCCGAGTCCCTCTTCGGACCCCACTACCGGATCTCCTTCACCACCGCCCACATCAGCTATCCGGGAAACCAAAGGGGGAAGCTCCACGCCGACTGGCCCTTCAATCAACTCAACGCGGGTCACATCCCCGCCCCCTACGCCGACGCGGTGCAGCACCTGACCACGCTCTGGATGCTCTCCCCCTTCACCGAGGAGACGGGAGCCACCATCATCGTGCCGGGCAGCCACCGCCACCCCAACAACCCCACCGGCGACATCGGGGTCGACCCCATGGCAACTTTTCCTAGCGAGATCCGGGCCACCGGCGACGCGGGCAGCGTCCTGCTTTTCGACAGCCGGCTTTGGCACGCCATCTCCCACAACGTGAGCGACAAGGCGCGCGTGGGCATGGCCGTGCGGTTCGCGCCCTGGTGGTTGAATCTCGACGTCCTGATGCCGGGTTCCGTGGAGCGAACCCGGATGGTGGACGAGACCGGAATCATGGACAACGTCGTCGTTCCCGTGCCCCAGCACGTCTACGACGGATTGCCGGAGAACGTGAAGCCGCTCTTTCGCCACTGGGTTGCATGAGGAGAAGTACCGATGGCGACTCAGCACACCCGAGTGGGACGCGAGGTGGAAGAGGCCTTGGAAGAGGTACTTACCCACGTGCGTGGTGAAACACCGCTTCCTTGTCGAATCGTCGAAGATCCGGCTGCGGAGCATGTCAGGCGCAAGGGACAGGCGCAAGGGACAGTCACGTTCCCGTCCCCCAAACGGTCCGCTCGCTGATCACCGTAGTCCTGATCTCAGACGGGATGCGGCTCGTAGCGCTCAACCTTGATCCGGTCCTGGGTACGGCGTGCTTGGGCGAGAGTGCAGGTGGCCTGCAACCTCATCCAGTGGTCCGCCGTGGACCATCCGAGCTGCTCAAGACGGATGGCCATTTCGGCAGAAATACCCGCCTTCTCATTGACCAGATTGCTCGGAGTCTGACGCCTCACACGGAGAAGTTCGGCTGCCCGGGTCACGGTCAGTTCCAGGGGATCGATACAATCCTGCCGGACAATGCGGCCCGGATGGGGTGGATTCTTCATTGGCAGGGCTGTCTCCTACTTGGCTTCAGTGGTAGTCAAGTCAGCGGCGACTCCGGCGCAAGATCCAGTAGACAGGAATTCCCGTGCTGATGAGGACGACGCCCGCGCTGGCCTCGAAGGGTTTTCCCAGGTACACCTGGGTCAGGAACCAGAAGTAGAAGCAAAGATAGAGCACCGGAACGACGGGATACCCCCAGGTTCGGTAAGGCCGGTTCCAGTTGGGCCGCTTTCGGCGCAGGACGAAGAGTGCGGCCGCGGCCAGGACGTAGAAGATGCTGTTGGCGAAGATGATGAAGTCGGTGAGGATCTGGAAGATGGTCTTCTCTCCCGACCAGCCCAGGAATTCGATGAGCAGGCCGGAGACGATCACCAGGAGCGACGCCATACCAGCCTGCACGATGATGGCGACGAAGGGAGTCCGGTAGGCGGCGTGGACCGTTCCCAAGACGGGCGCCAGGAGGCGGTCCCGGCCCAGGGCGAACGGGACCCGCGTGGACAGAAGCAGATTGCTATTGATCCCTCCGAAGGTGCTGCACATGACGACGGCCGCCATGGCCGCGGCGCCGAACGGCCCCAGCAGGGCCGCCACCATGGTCTCGGCCGCGTGGGGTCCCGCCGCGGCCATCTCGTCCATCGAGAGCACCCCGTGATAGGCGATATTGGCCGAGACGTAGAGCACGATCAGCACACCGACGCCGCCGATCATGGCCCTGGGAATGTTGCGTTCCGGGTCCCGGACCTCCTCGGCCACCGGCGTGATCCCGTGCCAGCCGTTGTAGGCCCACATGACCGAGAGCAGCACCAGGCCGAAGCGGGTCCCACCCGCCATGTCGCCTGAGGGCTCCACTCTGGAGCTGTAGTTGGCCCAGTCGATCCCGGTCTCGGTGATCGGGGCCATGAGAAACGGCAGCAGCGCCACCAGGCCCAGGAACGAGGCCTTGACCAGAGTCGTGCCCCCCTGCACCCATCCACCCCAGAGGACGCCCCGGATGTTGACCCAGGTCAAAAGCAGGATGAGGCCCAGGGCAAGGAGGATGGTCTCCAGTTGAGTCAGGGTCCTGCCCATGGTGAGACCGAGAGCGCCCGCGAAGGCCACCGACAGGGCGCCGATGCTGGCGGGGCGGTTGAAGAGAAACTCGTTCCAACTGAAGAGGAAGCCGGCGGGTTTTCCGTAGGCCTCCTTGAGAAAGGCGTACAGGCCCCCGGTGCGGGGCAGCATGGCGGCCAGCTCCGAAAAGCAGAGGGCGCCCAGGACACAGACGGCCCCGCCCACAAGCCAGGCCGACAGGATCAGGCGGAAGTCGCCGGCTTCGGCGGCGATGCTTCCCGGTTTCAGGAAGATTCCCGAACCGATGACGTTTCCCACCACGATGGCCAGAGCCATGCCCGGTCCCAGGGCCCGGCGCAGGCTCGGCGCGGAGGGTTCGTGATCTTTCGCGGACGGGGTCGGCACCGGCTTACTTGGAGGTGCTGATGTCCTGGCGGTGCTTGGCCCTCTGCGACTCGGCCCAAGCCGTGGGATAGCCCTCGTCGTCATACCAGCGCACCGGTTCGTACGACTTCAGGAGGGGTCCGTACAGATCGGGCCGGCGTTTGATCATGGAGCCCCGGTCCAGTCCCCGGGGGACCTCCCATGGGGTCACCCGGCCGATGCTCACCATCTCGTTCTCGTACTTCTCCAGGCGCACGTCGCCGCGGGGACTGATGATGGCCGCGCTCCAGGTGTTGGCGATGATGATCCAGCAACCGTTCTCACGGGCGTACCGGGCCATTCTCTTGGTGTTTTCGGGTCCTCCCCCTCCGTCCATGGGGAGAAAGACCGTTTCCACTCCCTGGACTCCCAGGGTCCGGATGTTCTCGGGAACCGTGCGGTCCATGCAGATGAGGAAGCCGATTCGTCCCAGCGGCGTATCGAACGGCTTCAACTCACGTCCCGGCGTGATGTAGGACTCGCCCCCCACGTGGATCTTGCTGTATTTGGCCAGGATTTCCCCTTGGGGATCGGTCATGACCAGGCTGTTGAACATCTCCTGCCCCGACCGTTCCAGGAACCCGAAGACCAGGTAGATTCCCAGCTCCCGGGAGAGCCGCCGCGCCCGCACGATGTACGGCCCGTCGGGCACGCTCTGGGCCACCTCCATCATCCGCTCCCGCGTCACGTCGGGAGCGGCGTAGCAGACGTAACCGTCCAGGACCGCCTCGGGCGCCACCACCACTTCCGCTCCCCTGCGGGCGGCCTCCCGGACGTACGACTCGAGGCGTCCGTAGTTGTATTCCAATTCCCAGGGCTTGGCGTCCATGGTGACGATGCCGATCTTGGTGTAGACGATGGGTCCGGACCGGGTCTTGTTGGGAAGAGGTTTCACATCCGCGGCCGCAGCCGGTGCGGGAGCGCTGGCCTGGACGATTCCAGGCTCGGTCCGGGGGGACTGCTCCTGTGAGGTGCATCCGAACATGGCCAGGGGAAACAAGGAGAAGAACGGAAGCCGGGCGCTCGAGTTGGTCATGGGGATCCTCCACTGTTCGTTCGCACCCAGTCTACTACGACGGTGAAGAAACGACTCTTGATACCGAGTCCTGTCCGGTGGTGGAATCCGGTATTGGGCATCTGAATCGGAAGGAGGACGAGATGAAATATCGATTTGCCGAGATGATCTGGTATGAGATCAAGGAAGCGGCCGACTGCGACCGGGTTGCGGTCCTGCCGGTGGCGACTTATGAGGACCATGGCCCCCACCTCCCGGTGGACGTTGACGTTCGACTCTGCACCGAGATCTGCGAGCGGGCCGTGGCCAGAATCCCCGATGAGGCGGTCCTGGCGCCCGCCGTCACCCACGGCTACAGCCCCCACCACATGGATTTTCACGGGACCCTGACCATCGATTGGGACGTCTTCATCCGCTACGTGAAGAACGTCTGCAGCAGCCTGGCCCACCACGGATTCCGGAGGATCCTCATCGTCAACGGCCACGGATCCAACACCTCCCCCCTGGACCTGGCGGCCCGGCTCACCATCCTGGAGCACGAAGGCCGCATCCTTTGCGCTTCGGTGAATCACTGGGGCCTGGGCAAGGTCAAGGAAGTGGGCCGGGAAATCAGGGAGTCGGACTTCGGCGGAACTTCCCACGCCTGTGAGTTCGAGACCTCTCTCTATCTGGCGCTCAAGCCCGAGCTGGTGCAGATGGAGAAAGCCGTCGACGAGCGCTCCCCCATGTCGTCCAGCTTTCGGTTCGACCTGCTGTCGGGCGGCATCGCCGGAAGCGCCTCCGCCAACCTGATGCCCTACTGGAGCGCTCTCACGCCCAGCGGCGTCATGGGTGACGCCACACTGGCGACGCTGGAGAAGGGAGAGAAGTTCCTGGAAGCGGCCGTGCAGGGCCTGGTCGACCTGACCCTGGAGCTGAAGTCCAATCCCATTCCCACTCGGCGGGACCAGCACTCTCCGAATCGCAGCTAACGGTCTTGCAACCGCGATTTACCGGAATCCGGCCCTTTGCTATGCTCCGGAAGATCCAAGGAGGTGCCACATGGTGCGAGTTTTCACTCTCTTGTCCCTGATCGGCCTGATCGTCGGCAACGCAACAGCGCCGCTGGAGGCGGAGGGCCACGAACCATTGCAGTTGGGGTCCCGGCTGGAACTGTTCGTCGACGACTTCCTGATCGAACGGACCAAGGGGTTGACGAAGCGCCTTCATGCTCCCGTTTCGGCGGGCAAGTTTCTGGAGCTCAACAAGCCCTGGGAGGGCAACACCTGCTTTTACACCACCGTGTTCCGGGACGGCGACCGCTATCTCATGTACTACCGGGGCAGCAGCGACCCCACGGCGACGCCTCCCTCCATGCTGGAAGCGGGTGAGGAAGTGATCCCGAAACATCCCGAGTTCGGGTGTGTCCTGGTGAGTTCCGACGGAATTCGCTGGGAACGCCCCTCCGTCGGCATCCACGAGTTCAACGGCTCCCGGGACAACAACATCGTCTGGACCGGCAGGGCACTCACAACCTGGCGCCAATGCTCGACCCCAAACCGGGAGTCCCGGAAGCGGAACGCTTCAAGGCCCTGTGCGGAGGCCCCCTGCTGGCTCTCAAGTCAGCGGACGGATTCCGTTGGGAGAAGATGCAGGAAGAGCCGGTCATCAGCGACGGAGCCTTCGATTCCCTGAACATCCCGGTCTGGGATCACGCGCGGGGCCGTTATCTGGCCATCTACCGCGACTTTACCGAAGGCGTCCGCACCATCAAGATCGCCGAGTCCGACGACTTCCTGAACTGGACCCCCGGAGAATGGGGCGATTTCGGGGACGCGCCGCTGGAGCACCTCTACACCAACGGCACGGCCCCGTACATCCGGGCTCCCCATATCTTCCTGGGCTTCCCCAAGCGTTTTCATCCCTGGCGCAACCACTACCCCGACTCTCCCCGGCCAGGTATTTCGGATGTGGTGCTCATGTCCAGCCGTGACGGCTATCACTGGCACCGCTTCCTGGAAGCTTTCGTCCGGCCCGGCCGGGACCCCAGAAACTGGCTCAACCGGAACAATCTCCTGGCTGCGGGGACGGTGGCCACCGCTCCCGACGAACTCTCCCTCTACATGCTTCGCAACTACAAGGCCCCCAGCATCTACCTGGAGCGGATGGTGCTGCGCACCGACGGTTTCGTCTCCATGCACGCGGGTCATGGGGGCGGCGAGTTCGTGACCAGGCCCCTGGTCTTCGAAGGCTCCAACCTAGTGCTGAACTTCGCCACTTCGGCTGCCGGAAGCATTCACGTGGAGATCCAGGACGCCCAGGGACAGGCCCTTGCCAGTTTCGGCTTGGAGGAGTCTCCCTTGATCTGGGGAGACGAGATCGAGTATTTCGTCCGCTGGGAACGCGACCTGGCCGCCACGACTTCCGACAATCCCCTGAGGCGGATCGCCGGAAAGCCCGTGAAACTGCGGTTCGTGATGAAGGACGCGGACCTCTACTCCATCCGGTTCCGCTAACCTGCTCAGCCCTGAAACGCGACCCGGAACACCTCTTCGTATTCCCGGGCGAAGTGCACCTCCAGGCCCTCCTTCAGATAGTCGGGAAGGTCCCGGAAGCCCTTCTCGTTCTCCTCGGGAAAGACGAGCGTCCTGCATCCCGCCCGCCGCGCGGCGATGACCTTCTCCTTGACTCCGCCGATGGGCAGCACCCGGCCGGTCAGGGTCAACTCTCCCGTCATGGCCAGTCCCTTGCGGACCGTCCGGCCGGTGGCCATGGAGATCAGTGCCGTGGCCATGGTGATTCCGGCCGAGGGACCGTCCTTGGGCGTGGCGCCCGCGGGGACGTGGAGATGGATGAAGTGGCGGTCGAAGTAACCGGCCTCGCCCCCGAACGCCGCCGCGTGGGCCCTCACGTAGGAGTAGGCCAATTCCGAGCTCTCCACCATCACGTCGCCCAGTTGACCCGTCTGCTTGAACCCCTTGTTCTTGGCGGCGACGGCGCTGGCCTCCACCTGTAGCGTTGCTCCGCCCCGGCTCGTCCATGCCAGTCCGGTCACGACGCCGGGCGCCGAGTCGAAGATCTCGTCTCCCTCGTAGAGGGGATGCCCCAGGTAGGCCTCCACGTGCCTTTTCAGGACCACGACGGGTCCGTCGCCATTCTCGGAGAGAGTCACGGCCGCCCGGCGCATGATCTTCTTGATCTGGTTCTCGAGGCCGCGCACTCCGGCTTCCCGGGCATAGTGGTCGATGATGCGGGCCAGAGCCAGCTTATGGATCCTGAGCTGCCCCTTCTTGAGACCGTGGTGCTCCAGGTTCTTGGGAATCAGAAAACGCCGCGCGATCTCCAGTTTCTCCTCCAGGATATAGCCTGAAAGGCGGATCACCTCCATTCGATCCAGGAGAGGACCGGGAATGGTGTCGATCTGGTTGGCGGTGGTCACGAAAAGGACGTGGGAGAGATCGAAGGGCACGTCCAGGTAGTGGTCCCGGAAGGACTCGTTCTGCTCCGGGTCCAGGACCTCCAGCAGCGCGGACGCCGGGTCGCCGTGGAAGGAGGCGCCCACCTTGTCGATCTCGTCCAGCATGATGACCGGATTCGAGGTTCCCGCCGTCTTCATGGCCTGGATGAACTTCCCCGGAAGGGCCCCGATGTAGGTCCGGCGGTGCCCCTTGATCTCCGCCTCGTCCCGCATCCCCCCCAGGGAGAAACGGTAGAACTTCCGGTTCAGCGCCGCGGCAATGCTCCGTCCGATGGAGGTCTTTCCCACCCCGGGCGGACCCACCAGGCAGATGATGGAGCCGGTGATGCCGCCCTTCATCCGGCCCACGGCCACGAACTCCAGGATCCTCTCCTTGACGTCCTCCAGGCCGTAGTGGTCCCGGTTCAGGACCCGCCTGGCCCGCTTCAGATTGAACGAGTCCTTGCTGAACCGGCCCCACGGGAGGATGGTGAGCCAGTCCAGATAGTTTCGGGTCAACGCGTACTCGGGAGAGGCGGCCTCCAGCAACTGAAATTTCCGGATCTCGTCCTCGATGGCATCTTCCGCCTCCTCGTTCAGCTGCAACCGGCGCAACCGGCGCTGGAACTTCTCGACCTCGGTGTCCTTCCCCTCCTTCTCCAGGCCCAGCTCCTTCTTGATGGCCTTCAATTCCTCCCGCAGGAAGAACTCCCTCTGCTGGCTGGAGATCTTCTTCTCGATCTGCTTGGTGATCTTGTTCTGGAGGCGGGTCAGGTCCAGTTCCTTCCGCAGCAGGACCAGGGTCCGGTCGATGCGCCGGCGGACGTCCAGAGTCTCCAGGATCTTCTGCAGTTCCTGGCCGCTGGCCGTGGTCAGACTGGCGGAGAAGTCGGCCAGCCGGCCCGGGTCGTCCAGGGTGGAGCGGCTCAGGAACATGCGGATCGCTTCCGACTGGAGGGGATTCAGCTTGATCAGTTCCTTGAGCGTGGCGACGATGGCCATGGAGTAGGCCTTGAGCTCCGGATTGACCGACAGCCCCGGCGCCGGATGGTATTCCACCCGGGCCACCATCCCGGCCGGGATCGACCGGACGTCCCGGATCTCGAACCGCTCGATGCAGTTCATCACCAGATGGGCCCCCTCGTGGTCCTCGGACTGACCCGCCTGGACGATCTTGGCCGCCACACCCATTCGATGGAGATTCTCGGGAGAGCTCTTGCCTTCGGGATCGCGAACCAGAACCAGCCCCAAGGTCTTGTTCGAGGCTTCGATGGCATGCTCCACCAGCCGCAACTGGTCGCCTCCCAACTCCATGGGGACCGGCAGGCCGGGGAAGAAGGGACGGACCGCCATGGGAAAGATGGGGATCTCTTCCGGCAGGAGCTCCGAGACCAGGACCAGTCCCTCGCCGTCCCCGTGCTCCGGGCCGGCCGCCTCTCCGGGCGGCTGCTGGAATTCTTCCGACTTGATCTCGGACTCGGGATGATCGTCCATAAGCCTCTCTGAGGAAACCGTTTCTCAACTACTTACGTATAATATCCTACCGGCCGGATTGCATACGCCGGATCGGCTTCCCGCAATCGAGCCGGGTTCACCGGACCCGGTTTCCACCCGCTACGGGCCGGGTGGACGGGGCGCGGGAAATACGGGATAGTAGCGGGAGCGGATGCCGGCGCGGTCGGTAATCCATCCCGATGGAGGTGAATCCATGTTCTTCGATCCGCTTTATCTGCTCATGATTCTGCCGGCCCTGGGCCTTTCCCTGTGGGCCAGCTTCAAGACCAAATCGGCTTTCAACAAATACTCAAAAGTCCTGTCCATGCGAGGACTCAGCGGGGCCCAGGCGGCTCGGCATCTACTCAACTACGCCGGCATCAGCGACGTAAAGATCGTGCAGACGTCGGGAATGTTGTCGGATCACTACAATCCCACGAACAAGACCCTGGCGCTGTCCGAGAGCGTCTACCGCTCCTCTTCGGTGGCCGCCATCGGCGTGGCCTGCCACGAAGCCGGCCATGCCATCCAGCACGCCGAAGGCTACGGACCTCTCTGGCTCCGGTCGATCCTGGTTCCGACGGCCAACATCGGGTCGTCGGTGGGGTATATCGTCATGCTGGTGGGCCTTTTCATGGCCAGCCAGAATATGGTCCTGGTGGGAGCGATCCTCTTTTCCGCCGTCCTGGCCTTCCAGATCGTGACCCTTCCCGTGGAGTTCGATGCGTCGGCCCGGGCCAAGAGGCTCGCCGTGGAACAGGGCATCGTCACCGCTCAGGAGCGGCGCGGCGTGGACCGCGTCCTCAACGCGGCCGCCCTGACCTATGTGGCCGCCGCCGTCTCCACCTTGATGACCCTGCTCTACTTCCTGCTTCGAGCCGGGCTGTTGGGAGGCCGTGACGACTGAGGCGCTCCGGCCGCGGCCCGAAATAGCCATGAAGCGCCACCCGCAGATTCTGAACCGGGCTCACACGGCCCTGCTGGTCGTGGACGTCCAGACCAGGCTGACCAAAGCGGTCCGAAACGGGCAGGCGATGGTCGCCGAAGTCGTCAAGCTGGTCCGCGGATTCCGGATCCTGGGCCTTCCCATCTTCGTTACCGAACAATACCCCAAGGGACTGGGACATACCGAGCCCGGTATCCTGGAGGCGCTCGGCGGAAACTCCGCCGTCGTGAAGGCCACCTTCAGTTGCTGCGGGGCCCCGGACCTGGTCTCCGGCATCCGGAGCCGGGGAATCCGGCAGATCCTGGTTTCGGGGACGGAGGCGCACGTTTGCGTTCAGCAAACGGCCCTGGATCTGCTTTCCCGGGATTTTCAGGTCCAGTTGGCCGTCGACGCCGTCGCATCCCGCAAGGAGTTGGACTACCGGACGGCGCTGGACCGCATGGCACGGTCGGGGGTGATCCTGACCAGTGTCGAGTCGGCTCTGTTCGAGCTCCTGGAAGTCTCGGGCACCGCCGAATTCAAGCAGGTGGCTTCCCTCATCAAGTAGGGAAGCGTTCCGGCGGCGCGTAACCGCCGCGAACGAAGCGCCTAAACGTCGTTTACTGGAGACGATGCCACACTACCGGTTCCAGGAGATCGGAAGACTCCCCGCCCCCGAGGACAACGTCGCCATCGCCATCCGCACCCTGCCTCCGGGGACCCGGATCGAATACCAGGGCGGCGATCTGGTTCTGGATCACACCGTCATGGAGGGGCATCGATTCGCCGTCTCTCCCATCGCCGAGGGGGAAGCGCTTCTGTCGTGGGGATTTCCCTTCGGATTCGCCTGCCGGAACATCGCTCCCGGAAATTACGTTTGCAATCGAAGGGCCGTGGAGGCTCTTTCGGGACGGAACCTGGATATCTCCCTGCCCGAGGCTCCCAATTTCACCGATCGCATCGACCCCTACCTTATGGACGAGGCAGGATTCGAGCCGGGCCTCCGGACACCCCGCGATCTTCCGGTCGGGACCTTCCCGGGCTACGAGAGGTCTCCGGACCGAGGCGTCGGGACCCGCAACTACGTGGTGATCCTGGGGACTTCCTCCCGCACCGGGAGCTTCGCCCGGGTCCTGGCCGAACGTCTCAAGGGGGAAGCCGAACCCTTGGAAAACGTGGACGGCATCGTTGCCGTGGCCCACACCGAGGGGGGACAGGATACGGAGCCCAACAACCTGGAACTGGTTCTTTCCACCCTCTCGGGATTCGTGGTCCATCCCAACGTGGGAGCCGTGCTCTGCGTGGACCGGGGCACCGAAGCCGTGACCAACGACCGCCTGAGACGGCACCTGCTGCGAAACGGCTTCCCCCTCGGAGACGTCCCGCATCATTTCCTGACCCTGAAAGACAGCTTCCGCGACGAATTGAGCCGGAGCGAGCGAATCGTGCGGGACTGGCTTCCCCGGGTCGACTCCTGCCGGCGGACGCCTCAGCCGATGACGAACCTCCGGTTGGCTCTCCAGTGCGGCGGTTCGGACGCCTTCTCCGGCATATCCGCCAACCCTCTCTCGGGCTGGGTCGCCAGGGAGCTTCTGCGTCAGGGCGGATCGGCCAATCTGGCCGAGACCGACGAGCTTATCGGAGCCGAAGCCTACGTCCTCCAAAACGTCCGCGACCTGGAGACGGCGCGGGCTTTCCTGTCCAAGGTGGCCGATTTCAAGGAAAGGGTCGCGTGGCACGGTGAGTCGGCTCAGGGCAACCCCTCCGGCGGCAACATCCTCCGAGGGCTCTACAACATCGTGATCAAGTCCCTGGGAGCCGCCACCAAGCGCCACGCGCACGTGCGGCTCGATTACGTCATCGACTACGCCCAGCGGATGACGGAACCCGGGTACTACTTCATGGACAGTCCCGGAAACGACCTGGAAAGCCTCGCCGGTCAAGTGTCCTCGGGAGCCAATCTCATCTTCTTCACCACCGGCAACGGATCGGTCACCAACTTCCCCTTCGTCCCCACCATCAAGATCGTCACCACGAGCGGACGATTCCGTCTCCTTTCCCGGGACATGGATTTCAATGCCGGCGCCTACTTGGAAGGGACGCCCCTCGAGGATCTGGGACGGGCACTGTTCGACCTGACTCTGCAGGTGGCCTCGGGTCGCCGGAGCGTCGGCGAGAAGGCGGGCCATTCCCAGGTCTCGCTCTGGCGAAACTGGCAGCAGACCGACGGCTCCAACCTGGTCCGTCTCCAGAATGCGCGGCGGCCCTGCGTCGACGTCCCGATTCGGCTCAAGCCCCCCGATTCCGGTTCTCGGCTCCGGTTCGACGGAATCCGGACTCCCGGAGGTTGGGTCACCCATCAGATCGGACTGATCCTTCCCACCAGTCTCTGCTCCAGCCAGATTGCCCGTCTCCTCGCCCAGCGGCTCACCCACCGACAGGCCGGAGGGGACAGCGCGGTTTCCCGGTTCGTGGCCCTCCCTCACACCGAAGGCTGCGGTTGCTCGGGAGGTCAGACGCGTCAACTCTACTCGCGCACCCTCCTGGGCCATCTGACCCATCCCACGGTCGCGGCCGGCCTTTTTCTGGAGCACGGTTGCGAGGCGACCCACAACGACTACATGACCGGCCAACTGACCCGAATGGGCGGCGACGTCGAGGACTACGGCAAGGCCAGCATCCAGTTGGACGGGGGGATCGAGAAGGTCGGACACCGGGTGGAATCCTGGTTTCAGCGTGCGCTCTCGGGCCGGTCCGCTCCCCGGCGGCAAGCCGTGGGGGTGGAATCGTTGAGGATGGCGGTCCTGACTTCGGGCCGCCCGGCCGAGGCTGCCTGCCGGACTCTGAGCAGTCTCGTGCAGCGCTTTGTCCACGCCGGGGCCACGATCGTGATCCCGGAGGGGGACATCCTGATGGAGAGCCCGGCATGGCGGGAGATCCTCGTGGAACCGGACCCGTTGGCGCCCACGCTCCTCTTCGGGGAGAAAACGCGCGCGTCGGGCCTGCAGATCATGGAAGCCGCTACCGATCACGGAGTCGAGCTACTGACCGGTCTTGGGGCCACAGGAGCGGAGATCCTCCTGGCATGGGTCGGCCGGGAACCCCTGCCGGGTCACGTCATGGTCCCGACGCTGCAGGTTTCCAATGCCGGCAGCATGGCCGGGAACCGGGGACAGGACCTGGATCTGATGCTCACCGGGCCCCCCGATTCGTGGGAGGACAGGTTGTCGGCGCTGGTTCTGGACCTGGCTTCGGGAAGATACAGCCCGGTTCTTCAGAGCCAGGGAAACGTGGACTTTCAGATCACGCGGGGGCCCCTCGGGGTTTCTCTGTAAGGCGCGATCACAGGTCCGGCGATCCGGTCCCCGAGGGCTTGACCGGGCTTCGGTGAGCCCATAGCATCCAGACCGCCAAATCAACTTCCAGTTTTCGGGCAGACAGGACCATCAAGGAGTCACTCATGACGGAACTCACGGCCAAGGTGTTCGAGACCATCGACGGCATGCGGGACGAGATCGTCGAGAAGATCAGCGAAGTCGTCCGGATTCCCAGCATCAATCCCAAGTATCCGGGAGTGGTCGCGGAAGAGGTCTTGGGAGGGGAGACCAATGCCAACCAGGTCGTGTCCGAGCTCTACCGGACCATCGGCTGCGAAGTGGACGTCTGGGAAGCGGAGGCCCGCCGGGCCAACGCCGTGGGAGTCCTCCAGGGAACCGGCGGGGGGAAGTCCCTCATCTTCAACGGCCACATCGATACCGTACCCACCGGACGGCCGGAAGACTGGAGATGGTCGGACCCCTTCAGCGGCAAGGTGGACGGCGGGAAAATCTACGGCCGCGGTTCCTGCGACATGAAGGGACCGGTGGTGAGCCAGGCCATGGCGGCCCTGGCCCTGCAAAGGCTCGGGATCCGGCTCAAGGGGGATCTGCTCCTGGAGAGCGTGGTGGGCGAAGAGGTGATGGACCACGAGGCGGGCGTCACGGCCACGGTTCGAAGAGGCTACCGGGCGGATGCGGCCGTGGTCTCCGAGGCCTCGGCTCCGGTGCGGCCCCTGGCCATCGTTCCCATCAGTCCGGGACTCCTCTGGATGGCGGTCACCTGCCGCGGCAAGTCGAGTCACGCCTCCACCCGGGCGGAGACCTTCCGGGCCGGCGGCTTCGGTGCCAGCGTGGCCGTCAACGCCATCGACAAGGGCATGTTCATCTTCGAATGCCTCCGCAAGCTGGAGGACGAGTGGGGTCTCACCAAGATCCACGACCTCTTCAAGCCGGGCCATTTCACTCTCCATCCCGGAGTGGTCATGGGCGCACCCCACGGCGTCGGAGTCCCCTTCTTCATTTCCGAGTACTGCACCATCGAATACGCCATCTGGTACCACCCGGAACAGTCGGAGGAAGAGGTGAAGCGGGAGGTGGAAAAACAGATCCATCACGCCGCCCAGTTGGACGAGTGGCTCCGCGAGAACCCCCCGGAAGTGGAGTGGAAGCTGCATTGGCCACCCTTCTCGGTGGACCGGGAGCATCCCATCTGCAAGGCCATGGCCGCGGCCCATGAAACCGCCGCCCGGGGCACGCCCTTCGAGGGGCCCGCCGCTATGCAGGGATTCTACGCCGTGTGCGACGCGGCGTTCCTGAGCGCCAAGGGCATTCCCAGCCTGGTCTACGGCCCCGGGAGCCTGCTCCAGGCCCACGCCGTGGACGAGTTCCTGGACATCTCGGAGTTGATGGTCGCCACCAAGGCCTATGCCCAAGTGGCCATGGACTGGTGCGGAGTCGCCTGAGGCGGCCGCGCAACGAGCGGTCAGAATCCCGCTGCCTGCTTTGACGGGCCGGCGCGGCACCGCAACCGCAAGGTCTTCAGGGCGACCATTCTTCTCAAGTTTTGGGGCTTATATACCTGACTTGACATCAGTACACAGTTCCGGCGCCACGCTCGACCCGGTGGCCCACGTTTCGGCGCCCAGGGCAAGAACCCCCGCCCTGAGGATGTTCAGGGCCGCATTGTGGTCCCTGTCCATTCTGAGATCACAGGCCGAGCAGCGATACGTCTCGCTCCTCCCAGGTCGATTCCTGGCGCCACACCGGTGACAGTCCTGCGACGTGTATTTCGGGTCCACTTCTACGAACTCCCGACCGGCCCATTCTGCCTTGTATTGGAGTTGATTCCGCAGCAGCCCCCATTGCTGTGAGAGCAGCTCTCGATTCAGACCCTTCCGTTTCAGGCCCTTCGTCGACATCTCCTTGATGTCCAACTTCTCTGCCGCAATCAGTCCGTTCTTGCGGACGATCTCGGTAGTCTGCCGGTGACAGTCATTCCGGTTGCGGACAACTTCCCGGTACCGCATTCCCGCCAACTGGCGGACTCTCTTCTTCCTCCGGTTCGAACCCCGCCGGCACCGGGCAATCCTTCTCTGTTGCCGCCGGATCTCCGCCCAGTCCCGAGTGTTGCGTTCGATTCGCTCACCGGTGGACAAAACCGCCCGCTTGCGGACCCCCAGGTCGATTCCGACCGCCGAGGTGCACTTCGGCAGCGGCTGCTTCTCGACTTCATAAGTCAGATCCACGTACAGGCGATTCGGCTTGCGGACGATCCGCAACGCCTTCAGTTCACCATCGGGCAAGGGCCGGGTCGGGAACAACCGAATCGTCGGAAAGCCCTTGGGACGGACTGCGTAGCCACGGGCGCGCTTCTTCACCATCGTCGTCTTAGCATCGACGATATCGATCGTCTCCATCCGGGAGATCGGTCGGAACCGGGGATATCCAGGATTCTCGCCCGCCTTGCAGCGCCGGAAAAAGGCCTGGAAGGCTCGCTCCAGGCGAAATAACATCCCTCTTTCGGCCTTGACGGCAATGGCCCCGAGCCCGTCCGGGTCGTTTCTCCGCTGCTGCGTCAAACCCCGCAACTGGTCATACAGAGTCACGGACTTCTCTTCCTTCTCCCAGGCGTACTTTCGCTCCTCCAGAGCGGAGTTGTAGAGGCGGTTCAAAACCGACCGGATCCAATCCAGCCGCCGAAGCCCAGCCTTGGACATCTTGGCTCGGCACTGAAGTGTTGTGTGAAACATTACAGATTGGATGGAAACACATCTGTATGACGTTCTGTCAAGTTAGGGAAGGTCTGAACAAGTCGATTCAGGTGACGTGAGAGCCGTTATTGTTTCGGTTTTTCGGTGTCCAAACCTTCATTTTGAGGATTACCACCCGGGCAAGGCTCTCGGCACCCCCATTCTCAGACAGATTCCCCAAATCTGGACGCACCTCTCCCGCGCCCGGATCAGGCGTTCACGCCAGAGCGCTCGGCAATCATCAGATTGGCGAGTCCCACCAGCAGATTGATTCGTTGGGTGTTTTTCGCCAGCCCCCGGTAGCGCACCTTGGCGTAGCCGAAATGCCGTTTCAGGTACCCGAACACATGTTCTGCCTTCGCCCGTACCGATGCCTTGCGCCGCTCGGCCAACGCCGCCTCACTCTCCGGCGGCAGCCGCCAACGCTTCCCGGGCTTCATCATCACCAGCCAATCTACCGGCCGATCTCGATTCTCTGTCTGCTTCTGCACTCCCTGGTATCCGGAATCCCCCCAAACTTGCGACTCCGAGCCGTG